>JBKPFE010000042.1:0-14472 GCA_046728705.1 Actinomycetota bacterium | reverse complement strand
AGGGTTTCGGGCAGCTGCTCGGCGAACTCGTCACGCACCTTGCGGAGCCGGTGGCGGCACACCCCGCGAACGGCCAAGGGCACGGTCAGTGCAAACACGGAAAAGACCGGCGTGATGAGCGCGAGCAGCACGGCAGCGAGGAGCGTCCCAACGATCGACCCGAGAACGATGAGCGCGGGAGAAACTGTGATCTCGGCGATTTCGAGCTCCTCTTGGAAGCGCGCCCACCAGGGAGTCCGCTCGAGCGAGCGCTCGGTGCGAGCGACGAGGGCGCTCACGACCGTCCGTCGATCTTCTTCCTCGGGCGTCTCGTCGCGGGCGACGAAGTGTGCGATTCGGTCGCGCAGGCTTGTGCGTCGCCCGTGCAGGAGTGCGAGCAAGGCGGCGAAGAGCAGTGAAGCGGCCAGGAGCGCGACGACGACGAACGACCATGACGAGAACCAGAAGCGGTTGAGCAGCGAGGGACGAACGCCCTCAGCCGGCAGAGGAGCCGTGTACGAGAGGAGCGAGGAGCCTTGGCCGGAGATCTGCAGGAAGAGCTTGACCAGCTCGCCGGGTCTCGCCTGAGAGCGGTAGCGCAGCACGTATTCGCCAGCCAGCTGAGATCCGATCCGTCGGTAGATCGCCTGGAGCTGTCGCGAGGAGCTCGCCGTCGAGTAGGCGCCTCCGCTGGCCGCAGCCAGTTGGCGCAATGAGCCCGACTCGAACGAGCGGGAATGCAGGCCGATCGTGAAAATCCGAACGTGCGCGTCGCGGACGCGGACTGCAAGGTCAGAGGCGTGCGTCCTCGACCCGGTGTCGGCGCCGTCGGAGAGCAGCACTACTGAGCCGGATGCGACGCCTTGCGCGCGCAAGAGATCGACCGCCCGCCCGACCGCGTCGTTGATGCGCGTCCCGCTCGACGTTGCCGGAACACGGCTGAGCGCACGGGTCAGAGTAGTGCGCCCGTGGCCGGGAGCAACGACGACCCGTGACCCCGAGTTGAAGGTCACCAGGCCGACCTGTGTGCCTGTGCCGAGCTCCGATGTGAAGGTGCGGGCAGCCGCGAAGGCGTCCCGCAGTGCACGGCCTCGCATGCTGTTCGAGGCGTCGATGACGAGCATGACCCCGAACTGCTGCGTCGTGGTCCGAGCAGGGACGAACGACGGATCCTGGATCCGACGCCCGTTCTCCCAGACGCGGACGTCGTCCTCGCCGACGGCAACCTTGCCGGGGAAGTCGACCAGGTAGCCGCGTTCCGGAAACGTCAGCTTGCCGATCGGGGCGAGCTTCGGACCGCCTGCCGCCGCCTGCGTCACGAGCAGGGCCGCAAGCGCCAGCCCGAGCGTGAGTACCGCTGTCAGGCGCCTCACCGAACCAACTCCAGGCCCAAGTCGTTGCCGCCGAAAAGCTCGGTGGGCAGCTCGATGCCTCGCTTCTCGAACTTGTCCAGGAACGCAGGACGTAGCCTCGTCGGCTCGAGCCGGCCGACGACAATACGCTCAGCGGTCAGGCGCTCGAGCTTGAAGCTGTAGAGCTCCTGCAGGGTGATCACCTCAGACTCCATCCGCTGCACCTCGGTGATCGAGGTGACGCGGCGTGAACCGTCCTCGACTCGCTCGATCTGGACGATCAGGTCAAGCGCTGACGCGATCTGCCCACGGATCGCCCGCAGCGGCAGGTCGTAGCCCGCCATCAGCACCATCGTCTCGATGCGCGAGAGAGCGTCGCGTGGGGAGTTGGCATGGACCGTCGAGAGCGAGCCCTCGTGGCCCGTGTTCATCGCCTGGAGCATGTCCAGCGCCTCGGCACCGCGGACCTCGCCGACGATGATCCGATCCGGCCGCATGCGCAGGGAGTTGCGGACGAGGTCCCTGATCGAGATCTCGCCCTCGCCTTCAATGTTCTTTGGGCGCGACTCGAGTCGAAGCACGTGCTCTTGCTCCAGCTGGAGCTCGGCCGCGTCCTCGATCGTCACGATCCGGTCGTCGTTCGGCACCGCGGCGGAAAACGCGTTGAGCAGCGTCGTCTTGCCGGCACCAGTGCCGCCGGAGATGAGAATGTTCAGCTCCGCCTCGACCGAGCGGCGAAGGAAGTCGACCGCGTGTGCGGAGAGCGTCCCGATCCGAACCAGCTCGTCAAGGTCGTACCGCTTCTGCGAGAACTTCCGGATCGTCAGCAGCGGACCGGTCAGCGACAGCGGCGGAATCACCGCGTTCACGCGTGAGCCGTCGGGCAGACGCGCATCGACCATCGGCGACGACTCGTCGATCCGGCGTCCGACCTGGCCGACCATCTTGTTGATGATCCGGCGCAGCTGCGAGTCGTCGTCGAAGTGGAAGCCAGTCCCGGAAAGGAGGCCGTCACGCTCGACCCAGATCGAGTCGGGCCCGTTGACCATGATCTCGGACACAGAGTCGTCGGCGAGCCAGCGCTCGAGCGGTCCGTAGCCGAGGACGTCGTCGGCGAGCTCCGATCGGAGGCGCTCGCGGTCATCCCGCGAGATGCCCGGCTCGGCCGCCAGACGATCGCGAAGCTCCGATTCGACCCGCCGGCGAATCGACTCGGGGCTCGAGCCAACCGCGTACAGCTGCGGGCCGAGGTCGGCGATCAGCTCGAGGTGGATTCGGTTCTTGACCTCTGCAATGGCGTCGTGCCGCTCGTGGTCGAGACCCGCGGCACGGCTGTCCGAGATCCGCTCGTGCAGCTCCACGACTACCCGCTCCTCTTCGCGCGACCGCGGAAGAGCCCGAAGAGGCCGCTCCTGCGCTCGTCTTCCGCGCCCGCGGTCCCGTTGTCGAAGCTCCGGAGATACTCCGCCGCGAAGCCGGAGTACGCACGAGCCACCGCCGAGCGCTGGTTCGCGATCACGACCGGCCGGCCCTCGGTCAGCATGCGGGGGATCTCACGATCCTCCGGCACGAGCACATCGGGTCGCCGGGCGAGGATCGACTCTGCATCGCCCCGGGTGATGCCGACGTTGGCGGTCGCTCGGTTGAGGACGAGCTTGACCTTGTCGAGGTCGTGGCCCATTAGCTCGAGCGTCTCCAGTCCGAGCTTGGTGTCCTTCAGCGAGAGAGCGTCGAGCGTTCCGACGACGCAGAGATGCGTTGCGAGATCGACCGAAGCGATCACTTCCGGCGAGAAGGCCGGCGGCGTGTCGACGACCACGACGTCGCTGGAGCCCCGCAGCAGCCGATAGACCTCCTGGAGAAACTCCACGGAGACCACGCCGGCCTGGGCGGGCTGCGTTGGCGCGAGCAGCACGCGCAGACCCGAGCCCGGGTGCACAGTCAGATAACCCTCGAGCTTCTCTTCGTCGACCGAGCCGCCCGAAGCGGCGAGATCGTAGATCGTCCGCTCCGGCGTCAGCCCTAGCGCGATCCCGACATCGCCGAACTGGAGGTCGAGGTCGACCAGCGCCGCACGCTTCCCCTCGCGCGCGAACGACACCGCCAGGTTGCAGGCGGTCAGCGTCTTCCCCGTCCCGCCCTTCGGCCCGAGCACGCAGACCATTGGGGCCTGCTCGACCTGCACGGTCGCTCGGCGCCGGCGGGCGAGCACCTTCTCGATCGCGAAGGCGACCTGGCCGGCGCCTGCCGGCATGACGACGAGATCGTCGGCGCCGGCAGCGAATGCCCGCAGCAGGAACCCGTTGGGCTCGCCCGTCGCGAGGACAACGATCGGCCGCTCGGGGCGCTCGTGCGCCGCCTGCTCGATGAGCTCGAGCGCAAGCTCGGAGTCACCCGACGTTGCGACCAGGAGCAGATCGGGCGAGCTCTGCTCGAGCTGGGCCCGGCTCCGATCGATCCCCTCCACGAGGTCGAGGACAAGCGATCCGGCGGGAAGCGCGGCCTCGATCGCGTTCGGATCGACGCCAGCTTCGACAACCAGCAGTGTCTTGACCGGCCCGCTCATGGACGGCCTCCAACCGCACGCAAGACGGTGATCGGCGGGATCCCGAGCAGCATCGTCTCGACGGTGACGAGACCCGGCTTGGCCCTCTTCGCGCCCGCGGCGGGCCGCAGCGCGAGCCAGAGCTTGCCGTTGTCGGAGGTGAAGGCGAGCTTCGCGGCCTGCGAATCAGTGACGCGCAGAGTGACGTTGCCCTCCGAGGACTTCGTTCCGGCGCCCTCGTCGACGGCGACGACAAGGATGTTCTGCATCACGAGCCGAAGCATCGGCCGGGACTGGCCGCCGTACGCCGCCACGCCGCCGGCTCTGAGCGCGACGACGTTGAAGCCGGCAAAGATGTCGACGCGGTCGCCCGCCTGAACCTGGCCGATCAGGCCGTGGGCGGAGTCGAGCGGAACCGTGATCAGCCGCTGCGTCTTGGTCAGCGAGCCGGCGAGGGTGTCGGTTCCGGCCGTGAAGTCAGCCGCAGTGAGCTGCTGCCCCGGGTACACGTCATGCGCCACAACCTGCCCGCGCAGACTCGCGGAGTCGGAGAAGGCTCCTTGCTGGAGCTCACTTTGTCGGACGGTCGTCGTCGTGACGAGGCCGCCAGCCGCAATCGCCGAGCCGGGCGTTCCCTGCTCGATCCGTTGCTTTGCGACGAGCACCGTGGCCGGGCCGGCATTAGCGCTGACCGAGTCTCGGTAGTTGTTCAGGTAGACGAGAATCGAGATGCCTGCCAACAGCGCTGCGAGAGCGGCGAGCGTGATGGTGCCCGCTCTCGTCGACGTCAATCTCTGTACGTATTGCATGGGTTCTCCTTTTGTGTGGCTCTAACGGGTCATGACGGGAACGCACGGCGCGACCGAGCTGGGGTCGCAGACCTCCGTGCCCCCAGAGTCGAGGGTGTTGACGTACTTGACGAAGTAGCCCCAGATATTTCCGCCGTTCGGCTCGGGGTAAGCGAACGGCCAGGCGTCGTTGCCTGGGCACTTGCTGCCGCTCCAGCCGATGACGTAGAAGCTGGCGAAGTTCGTCACTGGCACCGTGCCGCTGCCCGAGCCGCCCAGTGCGGAGAAGTCGGTGACCATCAATTGCACGATCCGCGGGTCGCCGGTCTGGTAGTCCGGCCAGTGGTTCGTCGGGCAACTGGCGAACCGATCGTCGAGCGCCTTCGTAACCGTCGCACCGAGGTTGCCCGTCTTCAGTGGCACGCAGTCCGCTGGACCGCTCGGCGGCGCCGGATCAGGACAGACACGGCTGTCGTTGATCTGGTACGGCGTGCTGCAGCCGTTGACGATCGCGTCCGTGAAGTCGTCGTTGCCGGTGCCGTCGCAGTTGACGCCGCTCGTCCGACTGCCGCCGGTGAGGCGCAGCGCGGTCAGCTCGGGCGGATTCGGGACGTTGAGGCTGCCCTTCAACCCGACCGTGACGGTGAGATCGTGCATTCCCTGCCGGAGCGAATAGGGAGCGATGCCGCTCGAGTGCTCCTCTAGTTGAAGGAGCTTGACCGGGCCGTCGTCGTCGTCGGTCGCGCTCGTGAAGCGCTGGACCGTTCCGAATGAATCCTTGCACCTGTTGCCGCTCGTCTTGCAGGTGTCGCCGCCGACGGTCCCCTCCTGCTCCTCCCACTCCAGCTCGATCGGATAGGCGCTCGTACCGCCTCCCGCCGCGATCGGCACTGTTGCCGGAAAGCCGGTCGTCGACCAGAGCCAGCTGTTCGTCGCTGCGTCGTGAGAGACGGGCGACAGCTCGATCGTCTGGCCGTTGATCGTTGCCCTGAGCTTCGCCCGGACACCGCCGGCGGCCTTTGCGTTCGTGGGATTCGTCGCGCCCGTGCCGAAGTCGCCGGTCACCTGCACCCCGACCGCACACGAGTTCTGACCGAAGGTGTCGCTGAAGAAGGGCGAGCCCGAACAGGCGCTCGTCGGCCAGACGCCGAGCAGCTTGGGCTCATTGGGCTGAGCGGCGGAGCCTCCGGTGCCATAGTCGCGGATCTGGACGAGCCCGCGGCTCGTCTGTCCCGCGTCGTAGCAGGTCGAGGTGGCGTTTCCGGTCGAGCCGGCGCAGCTCGTAACTTGCGCACCGAGGCCGATGCGAACGCCGATGTTCTTCGGCGCCGCGGGAATGCTGACCGTCGCCGGACCGGACCAGAGCGTCAGCCCGTTCGAGTTCCCGCTTTTCAACAGCAGGAAGCTGCAACCGGTGCCGCCGATGAGGCCTGACCCGCTGCACCCGCTGAGCTCGTTCCCCGTTGCCTCGTCGACAAATGTGGCGCCGACCTGCTTCGGGTCGACGTCGGGGACGGCGAGAGGCAGCGCGCCCCGGCCGATCCTCACCTGGCGCAACTGGATGCGCGCGTGCGCGTTGATCGTCGCCGACGAGAGGCCCGGAATGAAGTTCCCGAAGAAGAGAGGCAGGTCGGCCTCGGTCGCCTTGACGTCGAACATCAGGTGCGGGGTCGAGCACGGGCCCTCCGTCTCGGTGTCGTCGGGCGGCGGACTGGCGGCCGCGTAGGTCTTGCTCTGGTAGAGAACGCTGACCGGCCCTTGATTCGCGTTGCCCACCTGCTCGTTGTGCAACGCCGTGCCGTACGTGGTCCCCTGCCAGCTTCCGGCTTCGCCCGCGTACTTGCTCGCCTCGTTGAAGATCGCGGCGTCTCCGCCTCCGGCAGGCATGAAGCAGTCGGAGAACATGGCGCCGCCGGCGAACGCGGCCGCGTCGGCCTGGCCCTGGAGATGCCGCTTGTGGACGAACCAGTTCCCGGTCTCGAGAACGAACATGACGAAGAGCACGAGGACGGGGAGCCAGACCGTGACCATCACGAGCACGCCGCCTTTTTCGTCGGCGAGCCGCATCACGCGGAGCACCCAACCTGGTCAGCAGCAAGCGGCTGCTCTAGACGCATCGTCGCCTTGCCGGTGATCCTCGTTTGTGTCACCGAGATGTGGTCGGCGATGAGGGGCAGCCAGTTGTAGTCCGCCCTCACCTCGACCTGAACCGGATCGCCGATGTCGAGCCCGTCGGGCGCGTCGATGCAGACCTTGGCCCCATCGGCGAGCCAGAGGCTGTTTCCGTTCCGGAGCTCGCCCGTGACGGCCTGGCACTGGATGTAGTCCGCCAGCGTCGGTGCCGGCGCGCCGTCACAGCTCCACGGGCCGGCCGCGTTCACGGCGGCCAGGCGAGCGCCCTGGTTCGCCATCTGCTGCTCGACGTTCCAGTAGTTGAAGGCTTTGCCGAAGTCAATCATTCCGAAGAGGAGCAGGAAGAGAAGCGGCGCTACCAGCGCGAACTCGACCATGGCGACGCCGCGCTCGTTCTCGAGGCGGCGGAAAAGATGAGGGAAGTGCCGTTTCGCCATGAGAGGTGAGGCCGGTTTCCGGGCGCCGCCGCAGGGGCGCCCGGAAAACACCTGGCCTGTTTGCTACGGGGCGGGCAGAGCGTCCCGGATGTCCTGGAAGACGCCGTTCACGCGCACGCCGATCGCGGTGAGCGCGATGAGGCCGGCGATTGAGACGAGGGCGAGGATGAGGCCGTACTCGACCATTGCCTGGCCCTCTTCGCGCTGGATCCGAGCGAAGAGCGCGACGGTCCAGTGGTTGAAACGATCGAACATGGAGTAATTCCTCCTATGGATTTCGCCAGGGCGGTCGCCCTCGCATTTGACGCTCGGTTTTTACCCGGGCACAGCTGAAATTGGAATCGCCCAACCGGGTGGTCGAGTGGGTAGTTGGACCACCCGATCGGTAGAAGCCGTGCGCCTGACGCGCCGCGATACTGCCGCACGTAGATGGCCATCAACTTCGTGAAGTCGATCGTTCTCGTCGGCCCAGACGGTCAGGTCGTTTGTGAGCGCTGCGAGATCGCCGACGGTTTTTTCAGCCGTTTGCGCGGCCTGCTCGGGCGCAGGCAGCTGCCGCTGGGGCAGGGCATGCTGATTCGGCCGACGTGGTCGGTGCACACGGCGTTCATGCGCTTTGCGATCGACGTCATCTTCCTCGACGCCGAGTTGACGGTGCTTAAGGTTGCGCGGCACCTGCGACCCTGGCGGCTAGCGGCGCGCTTCCGCGCCCATTCGGTGCTCGAGCTGCCGGCCGGTGAATGCGAGCGGCTTCGGATCGGCGTTGGCGACCGCCTCGCCTGGGGCTCATTGGAGCCGGGAAGGTGACGGCGGCGCTCGCCTGGACGCGCGCGCGTCCCTTCGGCGCCTCCTTCGCTGTTGCGCTCGCGGTGGCTGTCCTGATTCGTTATGGCTTGGGCGCTGCGGGCCTGATCGCGGCATTCACGGCCGCCGTGCTGGTCGTGCTCTCCGTGATCGACTTCGACTCGCACCGCCTGCCCAACCGCATCGTCTTGCCGAGCGCTGCCCTGGTGCTCGTCGCCCGGCTGGCAAGCGCGCCCGAGCATTGGAAGGCATGGATCGGCGCAAGCCTCGGCGCCTCTACCTGCTTCCTGGTGCTCGCGCTCGTCTATCCGGCCGGACTCGGAATGGGCGACGTGAAGTTAGCGCTATTGCTCGGAGCTGCGCTCGGCGGCGCTGTGTTGCCAGCGCTGCTCGTGGGAACGCTGGCGGCCGGCGTCGCCGGGCTCGTCGTGCTTGCCCGTGAGGGGCTTGGAGCGCGCCGCCGAGCGCTGCCCTTCGGACCGTTTCTCGGCTTCGGAGCGATCACGATCTTGCTCCTCCAAGCGCCGTAGAGCAGACCGCAAGTTTTCGCATGACTTTACATCTTGCTAATCGACTACTTACTAGCCGCACATTACTTGCGGAACGGCTCGACATCTGCGTCGAGCCAGCTTCCCCCATTTGGGGGTTGTTGCACGTGTTTTCTCGGGCTAACTTGCCCGAGAATTTGTCCAAACCGCCGAAGCCTGCGGCCCCATCGCTAACGCGGTTAGAGAACTAGACAAAACAAAGGGAGACAAAAGTGATTGAAACGGTGGCTACACCGAAACAACGCGGGCGCCGGATCGGCCTGCTCGCACTGTTGGCGGCGATGATCGCCCTCGGCGTCACGCTCATGCCAATGACTGCAGGTGCCGTGCACCTCGACGGCATATTTGAGGTCGACGGAAACGTCCTCGACGACGGGGGGCCCGGCGTCGACTGGGAGAACTTCCAGTCGACGGGCGGCTCCCTCTCGACCAGCTTCGTGACCGACGGCTTCAACGGCCAGAACGACACGATGTTCACCGGCGGTGGCTCGCAGCAGGAGAACGACCTCTCCAGCTGGGAGTGGAGCTGCGGCAGCGTGCCGAGCAAGAGCGATATCGAGCACGCGTTCGCCTCGGCGTATGTGAAGGACGGGAAGCTGTACGTCTACTTCGGCGCCGACCGTTACGACCCGACCGGCGGCACGACGAACATCGGGTTCTGGTTCATGCAGAACGGTGGCCTGACCGGCGGCAGCGGCTGCCCCGACGGCAACCCGGGTGCGAACGGGTTCACATTCCCGCATGTGAACGGCGACGTCTTCGTCTTCGCCGAGTTTCACGGCGGCGGCGGCGACTCCGCCGTCAGCGTCTACGAGTGGCGAGACGGCGCGCTCAATCTCCTCTCGGCGAAGGCCGACACTTCCTTCTGCAACCCGGTGAACGGCGGCATTCCCGCCGACACCATCTGCGGAGTCACGAACGAGGATCCGGCCGACCCGACGTCCTGGCCGTACGCCGACAACCAGGCCGGCCCCGACGAGCTCCTGCTCGAGGGCGCCTTCTTCGAGGGTGGCATCAACTTCACCGACCTGTACGCCGGGCTCAACAAGGACGTTCCCTGCATTGGCAACTTCGTGGCGGTCACCGGCTCGTCGCAGCCGACGAACGGTGTCCTCAAGGACTTCGCCAACGGGCAGTTCAACGTCTGCTCGCGGCTCGTTGTCAAGAAGACCACGGCACCCGCGGGTGATCTCCAGAAGTTCGACTTTTCGGTCACGGGGCCGAACCAGTACTCCGAGGCTCCGAAGCTCGCGCACGGCGAGCAGTTCGACAGCGGCCAGATCAAGGCCGGGACCTACACCGTCAACGAGACGCCGGGCGATCCGGACGTCTGGAAGGCCCCGACGGTCAGCTGCGCGGACCAGGGCGGGAACTCAGTGACCTACGGTGAGGACGGTGCGGTCTCGATCGCGGCCGGCCAAACAGTCACCTGCACCTTCGTCAACACGAAGAAGCCGCGGCTGAAGGTCGTCAAGCAGATCGAGAACGGAGACGGCTCGACCTTCGACATCTCCGTCGGTGAAACGAAGGTGCTGGACAACGCCGTTGACGGCGATGCCGACGAGCGTGCGTATGACGACGGCACCTACACCGTGTCCGAGACGCTGGGCAACGGCTCTCCCGTCGGCAGCGACTGGACCGCGGCGTTCTCCGGTGACTGCAACGCGCACGGTCAGGTCACGCTGGCAGCCGGCGGCGCCCTCAAGACCTGCACGATCACAAACTCGCTTAAGCACAAGCCGCAGCTGCTGATCGAAAAGACGTGCCCGGACGGGGCGCACGACAACGACGAGTCGTTCCAGATGCAGAACAACGACTCGAGCGTGGGCGATCCGCTGCAGTGCGGCGGCGACCTGACGATCACGCTGGAGCCGAACACGCCGTGGTCGATCACGGAGATCGCCGGGCCGAACACGAGCCTGGCGAACTACACCGTCGATCTCAGCGACGGCGACTGCACCGGCGCGGGTCTGCCGCGCGGTGCGGCGACGCCCACCTGCATGGTTGTCAACACGCTCAAGGCAGCTCCAAAGCTCATCGTCCAGAAGATCTGTCCGGACGGGGCGAAAAGCCAGAGCGACACCTTTGGCATCAACAACAACGGTAATGCCACCGGCGTAGCACTGACCTGCGGCGGCAGCGAAGAGCTCGAGCTCGGTCCGGACGCTGCGTACCACATAACCGAGACGAAGCCGGCGGGCTACCTGGCCGAGCAGTACAGCAGCGGCTGTACGGATGAGGGCGGTCTGCGTCGCGGAGCCACCGTGACCTGCACGATCACCAACCGGCTGCCGAGCTCGATCGTCGTCACGAAGACGGCCGACCCGATCTCGCTTCCCGAGCCCGGCGGACCCGTCACGTACGCGGTCGAGGTCGAGAACACTTCCGCGACCGACGAGGTGACCATCACCTCACTCGTCGACGACAAGTTCGGCGACCTGGACGGCAAAGGCTCGTGTGACGTGCCGCAGACGATCGCGGCCGGGAGCTCGTATTCCTGCGAGCTCTCCGGTGACGTCTCCGGAGACGCCGGCGATACGCACGTGAACACGGTCACCGCCTCCGGCACCGATGACGACGGCGACGCGGTCTCCGACGACGACGACGCAACCGTGACGCTCACGGACGTCATGCCGGCGATCTCCGTCGAGAAGATCGCCGACCCGACCTCAGTCGCGGAACCGGGCGGCGACGTCGGCTACACGGTCAAGGTGGCGAACGGGTCGCAGGTTGAGGCGCTGCACCTGACGAGCCTTATGGACGACAAGTTCGGCGATCTGGACGGCAAGGGCACGTGCGACGTGCCGCAGTCGATCGCGGTGGGCGGCTCGTACACCTGCACCTTCACGGAGCACGTCTCCGGCAATGCAGGCAGCACGCACGTGAACACGGTCACCGCGACGGGCTCGGACGACGACCAGAACGAGGTCTCGGCCAACGACGATGCCACGGTCGCGTTCACGAACGTCTCGCCCACGGTCGACGTCACCAAGGACGCCAACGTCGAGTCGGTCAACGAGCCGGGCGGGGACGTGATCTTCACCGCCACCGTCTGGAACACGAGCCACGAGGACGTGTCGCTCACGTCGCTCGTCGACAGCGTCTACGGCAACCTTGACAAAAACGATGCCGGCAATCACAGCTGGGTTAGCTCGCTGTGCGACACCGGCACCACGCTCTCCGCGACCGACGGCACGAAGGGCGGGGCGGACACCTATGCCTGCACCTTCGTCGGCGCGGTCAAGGGCGAGGGCCCGGCCACGCACCAGAACGAGGTCACGGCCGTGATTACCGACGACGAAGGCGACACGGCGACCGACAAGGACACGGCGACGGTGGCGATCAACGACGTACCGCCTCCGCCTCCACCTCCACCCGCACCGCAGATCGACCTGTCGGTGACGAAGGTCGACGCGCCGGATCCGGCGAAGCTCAACGGGCAGATCGGCTACACGATGCTCGTCAGAAACGCCGGCCCGAGCACGGCGACGGGCGTGACGCTGGCGGATCCGCTGCCGGCGGGGACGTCCTTCGTCTCGGTCTCGACGACGCAGGGCACCTGCTCGTTCGGGGGCGGCCTCGTGCAGTGCAGCCTGGGTACGATCCCGGCCGGCGGGAGCGTCTCCGTCACGCTGGTCGTGAAGGCCACGCGGGCGGGCGTGCTCACGAACGATGTCACGGTCGTCGGCCAGGAGCCCGAGTCGAACACGGCCAACAACCGGGCGACTGCGCCGACGTTGGTGCTGACCCCGCTCCTTCCGCCCAAGCCGAAGCCGGTGTGCTCCACGCTGACGGTGGGTCCGAAGTCGTTGCGGGTGGGCAAGCGCTCGACGATCGCCGCGACGGTGAGGAACCGTGGCAAGGCCGTGAAGGGCGCGAAGGTGCGGGTCCGCGGCGCGGGCATCGCGAAGAGCGCCAGGACCAACGCGAGGGGCAAGGCGCGCATCACGGTGAGGCCCTCGAGGCCCGGCATCGTGGTCGTCTCGGTGCCCCAGAAGCTGGTGTGCGGCGCGAAGCGCATCGGAGTCGTCGGTGTCTTCGAGCCTCCGGTCACGGGCTAGTCGACGGATCCTCATCGCCGGACTGCTTGCGCTCCTGGCCTTCGGGCGGGGAGCGCAGGCTGCCGGCGCCGCCGACGCGTCGCTGCGATCGGTCGCGGCGCGGGTGCAGACCGTCGGTTCAGGGAGCCTGAACCGGACGGCCGTCGTCCGGTCGGCGCCCCGCCGTACTGCGCGGCGCGTCGCGGTGCTCAGGGAGTTCCGGTCCGACTTCCGGCCGCAGATCGTGCTCGCCGTGGCGTCCGTCCGCGATACGCGCACCGGCGCGCCGAGCTGGTATCGCATCGTCCTTCCAGGACGCCCGAATGGCCGGAGAGGCTGGATCCCGGCCGGGGCGGCGGGCATCAGGCCGAACAACCGGCTGATCACGATCGACCGCAGCGCACGGCGACTCACGCTCTGGCACGGCGGCCGCCGCCTCGTCAGCACCACCGTGGCGGTTGGGGCGCGCGGCATGGAGACGCCGCTCGGGCTCTTCTATGTGACCTGGAAGTTCGTGCCGCGCGCCTCGATTCTCGGCGCGTACGCGTTCGAGACGAGCGCCTACTCGAAGCTCTCCGACTGGCCGGGCGGGGGCATCGTCGGCATCCATGGCACCCCCATGCCCTGGCTGCTCGGGCAGGCCGTCTCGCACGGCTGCGTGCGTGTCCACAACAGGGACATCCTGCGTCTGCGCCGCTTCGTGCGGTTGGGCACGCCTATCAAGATCGTCGCGTAGCTCTTACGCTACGGGCGCGCGGCGAGGAAGGACGTCGCGCCGCCGTTCAGCAGCGACAGCCGGTAGCCCTTGTCCTGGAAACGCGCGCCGCGACGGAAGCGCGTCCACGAGCCGCCGCGTCCCGCCGCCACCTCGACCCGCTCGAAGCGGAAGGCGAAGCGGTTGCACACACCGGACCCGGCATCCCAGGCTTCCGCCGTCGCGATCGGCCGCCAGCGGCGAGTCGAGCCGGGCAGGTGGATCGGCTGCGAGGCGGGCCGGCCGTTCATCCAGACCCGCCACCAGTTCGGGCGGTCGCCGAGCTCGAGCACGGCGACGTTGCGGCTCTCGCTGCGCGCGACGTTCTTCTCCAAGAGGCGGAACGCCGCGGCGGCACCCGGCCGCTTGACCTCGTAGTAGAGGTTGCGCGGCCAGCCGGGGAAGCTCGCCAGGCCAACCTGCAGCCACTCGTCGGCTCCGCTCGGGCCCTGGTGAGAGCCGCCGACTCCGACCCACGCCGCAACCTGGCCGCGCTTGACTGTGTTCTCGTCGAGCGCCGTGAGGGTGGCGCGAACGCCGTGGCCGCGGCGCTCGGACTGGAAGCCGGCGTAGGCGTGGCCCGCCGATGCATAGGTGCCGGAGCTGCACGCTGCAGAGTCGCGCGCAGCGGCGCTCGAGGCGCCGGCGACGGTAACCGCAGTAGCTGCGACGACGGCGGGCAGCAGGAGACGCATTGAGCCTCCGGGCGGTTGAGAGATCGCACTCTACCCAGCGCGGAGCTAAAGCGACTCGCGGACATGCCGGGCGCCCTCGACCAGGTTGGCAAGTTTCTGCTGTGCGGCCCACCTCGCCGTCTGGGAAAGGCCGCAGTCAGGGCTGACATTCAGGCGCTCGGGCTTGATGTAGCGCAGGCAGTTCCGGATCCGCTCCTCGACGTCGGCCGGGGTCTCGATGTAGTAGCTCTTGACGTCGATCACCCCCACGCCCACGTCGTGCCGCTCGCCGATCTCCGTGATCAGCTCGAGCTCGGCGAACTCCCGGCTCGCCATCTCAAGATGGAGCTCGTCGGCGGCGAGCCCGAGAAAGGCCGGGAACATCGGCGCGTAGCGGCGCTTGCCCACGGCCCGCCCC
>JBKPFE010000105.1:0-7509 GCA_046728705.1 Actinomycetota bacterium | reverse complement strand
AAGTATTCGGTGAAGCTCAGCCTGCCCATCAGGTCGCCGGTGAGGTCGCGTCCCCGCACCTCGACGCGGTCCGGGTACGCCTGGCTGATGCGGGTCACCGGGTCCACGTGGCCATTCTGCCGCCCAGGTAGCGTGGCCCGTTGTGGTCGAGTGGGAGCAGCGCGTAGCCGACCTGTGGACATCGTTCGACGACCACAGCGAAGACGAGTTCCTGGCCAGGATGGAGGCGCTGGTTGCCGAGCTTCCCGCGGACAGCGCCCGCGCAGCGTTCGAACGGGCGTCGGCGTTCGACTCGACCGGCCATCCCGACCAGGCGGTGCCGCTGTATCGCCGGGCACTCGAGCTCGGGCTCGACGGCGGACTCCGGCGCCAGGCCGTCATCCAGCTGGCGAGCTCGCTGCGCAACCTGGGTCAGCCCTCGGAGAGCGTCGAGCTGCTCACGGCCGAGCGAGGGCGCGAGGCCGATGAGCTGGACGACGCAGTCAGCGCGTTCCTCGCTCTTGCACTTGTCGATGTCGGACGAGAGCGGGAAGCGGTCTCAGTCGCCTTGGAAGCGTTAACGGCGCATCTATCGCGATACCAGCGTTCGCTGGCCAACTACGCCCGATTGATCGCCGAGTAGTGCACGTCGGTGGCGTACGGCTCCGGGCGCTCGTTCCGGAAGTGGCCGCGGCGGTCATAGACGATCGTGCGCCCGCGCGTCGCCAACTCGCGCCGCATCGCTCCAGAAGGGAGCCGAGCTGCCGGCGCCGTGAAGGCCCACGATCGCCTCGCCGCTTCCGTGCTCCTCGTTGTAGAGCGACACGCCGTTGGCGCGGACCTCGGGCACGCGACGAGTATCAGCCCGTCCGCAACGACCGAATCGCTGCGTCTATCCACTTCCTTTCGACGGGCGTCGAGGTAAAGCCCGCGTAAAGCTTGGCCGTGCTGTCGGAGCCGAGTGCCGTGACACCGACCTGGCGGAAGGCGCCGCGCCGGTCTCGAACGAGCAGAGGGCCGCCCGAGTCGCCACGGTTGATGGTCGATCTCGACCTCGTGCCCTTCGTGCAGATGTTCGTGCGGGCGTGGTAGGTCGGTCGAGTCCAGAACACGTCTCTGCCGCAGGACGCATCAGGGAGCACGGTCTGGCCCGAGGCTTGGAGGTTGGCCGCCTTCACCCTGCAGACCGGCGGGGCATTGGTACAACCCCACCCGGCGGTCACGACGCGGGCCCCGACGCGCGGTTCGCCCGCAGCCAACCGGATCCCCGGGGTGATCTGCGGGGCGGCGAGCCGGACGACTGCGATGTCGTCACGGTTATCCAGGCGAAAGTCGAAGGTCTCGGGAATGCGGTGGTCCAACGTAGAGATCCGTGGCGCTTTCTGCCAATCGGGGAGGTCCGCACCGATAACGGCGACAAGACCGCCCGACGGGACGCGGACGACGCAATGCGCCGCTGTGAGGACGATGTCGGGCTTGATGAGCGTGCCACCACAGCGGTGATCGTCCGGCGTGTCGGCCAGGCGCAGGGAGACCATGAAGCGGTATGAACCGAAGGGGGCGTCATAACCCCGGTGGATGGCCCGGGCGGGAGCGGCCATCGTCGTCGCGATGAGGACGGCGAGCAGGAGCCCGACCTCTTCCATTGCGACCCGACGATCGTGGACGATCTGCCGAGCGGTCAATGTGACTCCAGGGATCCAGTCGGTGCGTTGGGCGCGCGGATGATAGATGCGGCACGACCTCAATCGTTCGGCCCACCGGCGGAGTCGGGCGCGTCAGCCTCGGAGGCCCCTTGATTGATGAGCTCGATCCACTCGGCAAAAAGAGGGTCGACGACAACGTGCTTACCGTCCACCGATTCGATCTCCGCCGTAGCGCTCAATCGCGGGATGGCTTTCCTGACCATGTCCTTCGTCAGTTCGAGCCGCCGTCGAACGTCGCCCTTGTACGGCGAGCCGTCGCCGGCGATAACCGCACGCATCGTCTTCTGCTGCGAAGTATCGAAGCCGCGCCACAGCGCATCGAATTCGGGGTTGAGGTCGGCAAGGGCGCCCGCGTGCGCCGCCTGCCAGTGATCGAGCGTCGCCGTCTTCCCCTCCGGGACCTCCCTCCATAACCGATGCGCAAGCAACATCGTCCGCTGCGGGTGTCCTTTGGCCGAGTCCAGCAGCGGGTTGAACGCGTCGCCCACGCCGCGGTCGGTTTCGCTGAACCGTTCGACGACATAGGCGGCGATGTCCTCGTTCGCCAGCCGCTGGAGGCGCATCGGCACGGCCGATCCGTAGAGCGGGCGGTCCTTGCTCTCGAACAGCTGCTTCATCAGGGCGGGCTCGGAGCCCGCGAAGACGTATGAAGCGACTTCCCCCTGGTATTGGATGTGGCTGCGAATCAGGCCGTCGAGGTCGGGGACCTTGTCGATGTCCTGAAACTCGTCGAGCGCGATGAATGCCCGGTAGCCACCACTCTCCTCGAGCCGAAGCGGCAGATCGAGCAGTGCGTGCAGCGCCGGCAGTGGATCGGCCTTGGGGTCGAGTCGCAGCTTCGCGCTGATGCCGTAGGCGCCAAGCGAAAGACCGATGCCCGTCTTCTGAAGGAACTCCTCCACCTTCGCGCGGAGCGCGCCTTTCAGGTGCCTCGAGTAGGCGCGCTCGAACCGGACGGTGACGTCGGCAATCGAGGAGACGCGGTACAGGTCGACCAGGACCGGGATGAGGCTCTCTTGCTCCTGCCCGTCGCGAAGCGCGCGCCTCAAGAGGCTCGTCTTGCCGTACTTGCGCGGCGCGAACAATCGGACGAAGTGGCCGCCGACGACGTTGCGCAGCAGCTCCCGTGTCTCCTCGTCGCGGTCGATGATGTCCTCGGGAACAAGCGGATGGGAATAGATGAAGGGGTTGACGTCGGTGATCATGGGAGTCCGAAAGACTACCAGAAGGTAGTCTCACAGACTACTAATCCGGGTGGTCCGGAGGACTAACTGAAAGTCGTCTCTCAGACGACTAGGGGATCCCGGAACAGCACTGAGCCGTGTGCGATCTTGCCAAACGAACATATGTTCGCTTTCATCTGTCTCGTGCAGCTCTCGCTCGATGCACTCGACCGGTTGGTGGACCTGCTCGAGGAGCGCGGGTCGCTTTCGGCCGTCGAGGCTGCTCGTTTCGTGTTTGCCACTTCCTCGATCTCTGGCGGCCTCGCCTGCTCCCTGTTGGCCGAAGTGACGGCCGGCGACAGTCGAGTCGTCTGCGCGGGCACCACTGTCTCCCTCGCCGGAAAGCGAGCCGACCCGTTGCTAGAGGAGGCCGAGTTCGTCGTCTTCGATCTGGAGACGACCGGGCTTTCGGCCGAACGCAGCCGCATCTGCGAGGTCGGCGCCGTTCGCGTGCGCGAGCTCGAAACCGTGGAATCCTTTCAGTCGCTGGTGAATCCGAGAGTCGCGCTCCCGGACCCGGTCGCCCGTCTCACCGGCCTGCGCGAGCAGGAGCTGCGGCGCGCACCGTCCGTCTCGGCCGTTCTCCGACGCTTCCTCACCTTCGCAGGCGATGACCTGCTCGTCGCCCACAACGCCCGCTTCGACCAGCGCTTCCTCGAGCGGCAGCTGCTGTTGGTGCACGGCCGACGCCTGTCCGAGCCGCCGCTCTGCACGGCCGCGCTCGCCCGTCGCCTGCTCGAGGGCCGCCTCGGCCGCGTCGGCCTCGCCTCGCTCGCCCACTTCTTCGGTGTTCCGACCAGACCGTGCCACCGTGCCCTTCCAGATGCCGAGGCGACGGCCCAGGTGCTGGTGCACCTGATCGGACTGGCTCAGGAGCTGGGGGCGAGGCGGTTGTCCGACCTGCGGACGCTCGCCGCCCCGCGCAAGCGTCGGGTCTATAACAAGCGCTCCCTTGCGCGGAGCGCCCCAACGCGGCCCGGCGTCTACCTCTTCCGCGACCGGCACGACCAGGTCCTCTACGTCGGTCGCGCGCGCGACCTGCGCGCCCGACTGCGCTCCTACTTCCGAAGCGAGCGTCAGCGGCCGTCGGTGGAGGCGGCGCTGCTCGCTCTCGACCGCATCGAGTGGCGCGTGCTGGGTTCCGAGCTCGAGGCCGCACTCGAGGAGCTCAGGCTGATCCGCGAGCTCCAGCCGCCGGCCAATTCCCGCAGCCGCCGGAAGGAGCACGGCGTCTATCTGCGGCGCCGCGGCGAGGACTTCGTCGTCACCAAGACCGCGACCCCGCTCGGCCCGATCGGCAGCCGCCGAAAAGCCTCGCTTGCGGCCCGCGCGCTCGCGCTGAGCACCACCGAGGAGCTCGATGACCTCCTCGAGGGCGGGCCGCTGCCGCGCCTCCTAGCCCGGCTCTCGCACCTGGCGGAGAGCCTCCGCTACGAGGAGGCGGCGCGGCTGCGGGATCGCATCGAGGCGCTCGAACAAATCCTCGAGCGCCTGCGCCGGCTGGACCGGCTACGCAGACTGGAGCTCTGCCTGATCGCTCCGGCGATCGGGCCTGGTTGGCAGAAGGCGTTCTTCGTCTGCGGCGGCGGAGTCTGCGCTGTTCGCTCGCTGCCCCCGGGAGGAGGTGCGAGGCTCGAGGTCGAGGCCGGGCTGGCGCGCTGTCGAGCCGAGCGCGGCAGCGCCGAAGACACGCTGACTCCCGGCCAAGCAGAAGACCTCCTACTCCTCGACGGCTTCGTCCGCCGTCCACCGCCCGAGCTGGCGGTGCTACCACTCGACGCTGGGCGGATTACGGCGCATCTCCTGGGCAGTCGGTTTCCCAGGGCGGCGTGAGGGCCTCTGAGGGACACTGACGGCATGGCGCTAAGCCCTTCGCGTTACGACGCGATCGTGATCGGAGCCGGGCACAACGGACTGGTGACGGCCTGCTACCTGGCGCGCGCCGGGCGGCGCGTGCTGGTCCTCGAGCGGCGCGACGTCGTCGGCGGTGCCTGTGTGACCGAGGAGACCTTCCCCGGCTTCAAGGTGTCGACTGCCGCCTACGTCAACAGCCTCTTCCACCCCGCGATCGTCCGCGACCTGAAGCTGGCTGCCTACGGCTACGAGGTCCTCGCCCGAGACCCCTCGTCGTTCACGCCGTTCTCGGACGGGCGCTCGCTGATGATGGGCCCCGACGCCGACCTCACTCGCAAGGAGATCGCCAAGTTCAGCGATCGCGACGCCGAGCGCTATCCGCGGTACGAGGCGATGCTCGAGCGGGTGGCTGCGGTGGTCGAGCCCACCTTGACGAGGGCGCCGCCCGATCTGTTGAAGCCACGTCTCGGCGACCTCCGGACGCTGGTCTCGCTGGCACGTGCGTTTCGGCGGCTGGGCGACGCCACGGGCGAGGCGGTGGAGATCCTCACCGGTGCTGCGCGGCCGATCCTCGATCGCTGGTTCGAGTCCGAGGAGCTGAAGGGGACGTTGGCAACCGACGCGATCATCGGCGCGATGGCGAGTCCCTCGCAGCCAGGCACCGCCTACGTGCTGTTCCACCACGTCATGGGTGAGGGCGGCGGCAAGCGGGGGATGTGGGGGTACGTGCGCGGCGGTATGGGCGGACTCACGCAGGCGTTGGCGGCGGTCGCCCGCGACCTCGGTGCCGACATCCGCTGCGACGCCGAGGTGGAGCGCATTCTCGTGCGCGACGGCCGTGCCGTCGGCGTGGCGCTTGCCGCCGGCGACGAGTACCTCGCCCCCATCGTGGCCAGCAACGCGGACGCCCGCGTGACCTTTCTGCGCCTACTCGACCGGAGCATGCTGCCCGAGGCATTCCTCGCCGACGTCGAGCGGATCGACTACGCCAGCGCCTCGCTGAAGATCAACGTGGCCTTGGCCGAGCTGCCGAGCTTCCGGGCGCTGCCGGGCACCGAGCCGGGACCCCAACATCGCGGCACCATCCACATCTGTCCGGACCAGGACTACATCGAGCGCGCGTTCGACGACGCCAAGTACGGCCGTCCCTCTGCGGAGCCCGTGCTGGAGTGCACGATTCCCTCCGTCGTCGACCCGACGGTTGCACCGCCCGGCCGTCATCTGATGTCGATGTTCGTGCAGTACGCGCCGTACGAGCTTCGCGACGGATCCTGGGACGACCGAAGCGATGCTTTCGCCGATCGCTGCTTCGACCTGCTCGACGAGTACGCGCCCAACTTCAAGCGCGCGGTCCTGGACCGCCAGGTGCTGACCCCGCTCGACCTCGAGCGCGTCTTCAACCTCACCGGCGGCAACATCTTCCAGGGCGCGATGACTCCGGGTCAGCTGTTCGCATTCCGCCCGGTGCCGGGCCACGCGCGTTACCGAACGCCGCTCGGCGGCCTGTACCTGTGCGGCGCCGCAGCCCACCCCGGCGGCGGCGTGATGGGCACGCCGGGCCTCAACGCCGCCCGCGAGATGCTGGGGCGGCGCCGCCTGCGCGCGTCGGTGTGACGCAGCCGGCGGTCGTCGAAGCTTAGGATCGGACTCATCGTCGGAACTCCACGGAAAGGACGAAAGGAGTGAGATGGCTGAGGTGCTGTTGTTCCACCACGCGCAGGGCTTGACGCCGGGGGTCGTCGCCTTCGCCGACGAGCTGCGACAAGCCGGACATACCGTGCACGCCCCGGACGTCTACGACGGCCGCACCTTCGACAGTCTCGACGACGGTATGGCCTACGCCAGGGAGATCGGTTTTGGCGAGGTCTTCGAGCGCGGGGTGCGTGCCGCGAACGGGCTCCCCAGCGAGCTTGTCTACGCCGGCTTCTCGCTCGGGGGGATGCCGGCGCAGAAGTTGGCGCAGACCCGCCCGGGAGCCCAAGGAGCGCTGCTCTTCCACTCTGCCGCGCCACTTTCGGAGTTCGCGCCTTCGTGGCCGGCGGATGTGCCCGTGCAGATCCACGCCATGGACGCAGACCCGTTCTTCGTCGAGGAGGGTGGTGACATCGACGCCGCCCGGGAGCTCGTCGCGTCGGCCGAGCACGTAGAGCTGTTTCTCTACCCCGGCGATCAGCACCTGTTCGCCGATAACAGCCTGCCGTCCTACGACGCGGACGCAGCTGCACTGCTCAGCCGCCGCGTGCTCGAGTTCCTCGGAACCCGCTAACCCAGCCTCCGCAGGGTGTCCATCGACGTGCGCCGCTGAGGGCTGAAGGGGCGCCTCCAAACCCGGGGTAAGGTCGCAGCGTTCCGGAGAGGACGAGCCAACTGGCCGAGCGCATGATCGAAGCGAACGGTGTCGAGCTCTGCACGGAGCCGTTCGGCGACCCGGCCGACCCGCCGATCCTCCTCGTCATGGGCATTGGCGGGTCGATGCTCTGGTGGGAGGAGGGTTTCTGCCGGACACTTGCCGAGGGTGGGCGGTTCGTGATCCGCTACGACCACCGCGACACCGGCCGATCGGTCACCTACGAGCCGGGCCACCCCGAGTACACAGGCGCCGACCTTGTCGCCGACGCTGCCGGCGTGCTCGACGCCTACGGCATCCCGGCCGCGCACGTGGTCGGCGTCTCGGCGGGCGGGGCGTTCGCGCAGCTGCTTGCGCTCGACTTCGCCGATCGCGTCCTCTCGCTCGTCCTCATCAGCAC
>JBKPFE010000313.1:0-1670 GCA_046728705.1 Actinomycetota bacterium | reverse complement strand
TCGCGGCGCTCATCCACGATCGCGAGCGCGATCGCGCCCGAGCCGACGCCGATGTCCAGCACTCGTGGCTCCTGGACGCCGTCGAGCAGCTCGAGACAGCGCTCGACGAGGATCTCCGTCTCCGGACGCGGGATCAGTACGCGCGGGTCGACCGCCAGGGTCAGGCGCCGAAAACCCCACTCGCCGAGCACGTAGGCCAGCGGCTCCCGTTTTCGCCTCCGTGCCGCGAGCGACCGCAGACGCGAGACCTCCGGCTCGTCAAGTGCCCGGTCACCGGCATAGACGTCCGTGCGGGTGCCTCCGAGCACATGGGCGACCAGCCACTCGGCGTCGACCCGCGGCGAAGGGCAGCCCGCCTGCTCGAGCTCGGCCGCAACCTCGCGAACAGCGTCCTGGCCTCTCACACGGCTGCGGTTTCGAGCGCGCGGCGGCGCTCCTCGGCCGAAAGCGCCTCGGTGACCTCGTCGAGATCGCCGTCGAGCACCCCATCGAGACGGTGGAGGGTGAGCTTGACCCGGTGGTCCGTAACCCGGTTCTCGGGGAAGTTGTAGGTGCGGATCTTCTCGGCGCGTTCGCCGGAGCCGATTTGCGACCGGCGTGCGCTCTCGAGCTCGGCACGCTGCTTCGCGCGCTCCAGCTCGTACAACCTCGCCCGCAGCACCCGCAGCGCCTTCGCCCGGTTCTGGATTTGGGACTTCTCGTCCTGCATCGAGACGACGAGCCCAGTCGGCAGGTGCGTGATCCGCACCGCGGAGTCGGTCGTGTTCACGCTCTGCCCGCCTGGACCGGTCGAGCGGTAGACGTCGACCTTGAGCTCGTTCGGGTCGATCTCGACCTCGACCTCCTCCGCCTCGGGCATCACCGCCACCGTCGCGGTGGAAGTGTGGATCCGACCCTGCGACTCGGTCGCGGGGACGCGCTGAACACGGTGCGTGCCGCCCTCCCACTTGAAGACGGAGTACGCGCCGTCACCCTTGACCGCGAAGACGACTTCCTTGTAGCCGCCTCCCTCGCTCGGGCTCGAGGACAGCTGCTCGGTCGTGAACCTACGGCGCTCGGCGTAGCGGGTAAGCATCCGGAAGACGTCCCCGGCCCACAGCGCCGCCTCGTCGCCCCCAACTCCCTGGCGGATTTCGATCAGCACGTCCTTGCGGTCGGCGGGATCGGCCTCGACCAGCGCCAACTTGATCTCGCTCTCGAGCCGTTCTGCTTCGAGTTCGAGGTCACTGGCGAGCTCCGACAGCTCGGGGTCGGCCTCCGCCGCTGCAAGGTCCTCGTGAACCTGCCTCCACGTCTGTGTCAGGCGGTACGGCCCTTCAAGCTCCTTCAAACGCCGCCCGACGTCGGCCGCCTGCTTGTGGTCGTTGTAGACGGCAGGATCGGACATGCGCGCCTGCGTCTCGGCGTACGAGCGCTCGACTTCTTCCACCAGCTGATCGATTCCGGCCATGGATCTAGGGTAGTACTAGGCCATTACCTCGACCTTGCGCTCGGCAGGGTCGAGTCGTCCCTCGCGTTTGAGGACGTCATTGAGCGCGCTGATCGAGACTTCGAGCTGGTCGAGCGTCGGCTCGCGCGTCGTCAGCCGCTGAAGCCAGAGGCCGGGCGCGAGCAGCGTCATGAGGACCCTGTTGTCGGTGTGCTTGCCGGCAAAGCGGATCAGCTCGTAC
>JBKPFE010000280.1:0-8840 GCA_046728705.1 Actinomycetota bacterium | reverse complement strand
ACGGCGCCTAGGCTTGAGGCCTGCGCGTCGTTCTCGTCTCCTGGTCGCCTGATCCCGCTGAAGCGGCCGAGCATCTCCGTCCGCTGGCCGACCGGGTCGACGTCGTCGCGCCGAAGGGCCCTCCTGACCTGAAGGCACTGGTCGCCGATCCGCCCGACGCAATCGTCATCGACCTCGACCGCCGCCCGAGCGACGGGCTGGTGATCGGGATCCAGCTGCGCCGACAGCCCGCGACCCGTCACACGCCGCAGGTCTTTGCCGGCGGCGAGCCGGACAAGGTCGAGCGTGTGCGCGCGCTCCTCCCGGACGCCCTCTACTCGGACTGGGAGGGGATCGCGACGCAGCTGCGCACGGCGATCGAGCGGCCGCCCGAGGATCCGGTCGTGCCCGACGCGATGGCGCCCTACGCCGGCGCCTCGCTGGAGCAGAAGCTGGGTCTCACGGGCAGCACGACGGTCAGGCTGATCGACGCACCCGACGCCTTCACGGCCAAGATCGAAGCAGCCCGGCAGACCGATGGGCCCGCGGAGCTCGTGATCCTCTTCGTCCGTACTCCCGCCGAGCTGGACGAGGAGCAACCACAGGCGATGGAATCGGTCGCCGACGGCGGCAGTCTCTGGGTCGCGTGGCCCAAGGGCGGCAAAGGCGCCCGCGGCGAACTAACGCAGCTCCTCGTCCGCAAGCGCTGCATGGCCGCGGGCTGGGTCGACTACAAGATCGCCTCGATTGACGAGACCTGGTCGGCGCTCCGCTTCCGGAGGCGCGACTAGGATCAAAGCGATGACCGAGACCACCGAGACCGTCGAGGAGCGTCTACGGGAAATCGGGACCCAGCTCGCCTGGGTCCGTGATTACCTTTGACCCCGAGGCGCTGAGGACGCGCCTGGGCGAGCTCGAGGTTGCGATGGGCGGGCCCGGGTTCTGGGACGACCAGCGCCGGGCGGCAGAAATCTCGGCGGAACACTCACGCCTGACCAGGCGGCTCGAGCGGTACGAGACGCTCACGCGCGACTACGAGGAGGCCCAGGAGCTCTATCAGCTCGACGGTGATCTCGCCGACGAGCTCGATGCGCACCTCGTGCCGCTTGAGCAGGAGCTCGGCCGGCTACGCGAAGACGCCCTGTTCACAGGCGAGTACGACGCGGGCGACGCGGTCGTGACGATCCACGCCGGTACCGGCGGGACGGACGCCCAGGACTGGACGGAGATCCTGCTCCGGATGTACCTCCGCTGGGCGCAGCAGCGCGGCCTGAAGGCCGAGCTCGTCGAGGCGAGCCCCGGCGAGGAGGCGGGACTGAAGTCGGCGACGTTCACCGTCACCGGCGAACACGCCTACGGGATCCTCAAGGCCGAGCGCGGGGTGCACCGTCTCGTCCGCCTCTCGCCCTTCGACTCGGCCCACCGGCGGCACACCTCGTTCGCGCAGGTGATCGTCTCACCGCTGCTCGCCGACGAGGCCGAGATCGAGATCAACGAGGACGATCTGCGCATCGACACCTACCGGGCGAGCGGTGCCGGCGGCCAGCACGTGAACAAGACCGACTCGGCGGTGCGGATCACGCACATCCCGACCGGGATCGTCGTCCAGTGCCAGAACGAGCGCTCGCAGTCCTCGAACAAGCAGACCGCGCTGCGGATCCTCAAGTCACGCCTCGCCGAGCTGGAGCAGGAACGGCGGGAGGAAGAGCTGGCGCGCGAGCGCGGCGTCGCCCAGGACACCGGCTTCGGCAGCCAGATCCGCAGCTACGTCCTGCACCCGTACCAGATGGTCAAGGACCACCGGACCGACTACGAGGCGGGAAACGCGGAGGGCGTGCTGAACGGGGACCTCGACGGCTTCATCCAGGCCTATCTGCTTGCCAAAGCAGCTGGAAAGGTTGTCTAGCAGGGCCTTTCGGTAGACTCCCCCGTCGCTCAACATGACCGGCGCGCCGCCACTGCGGCCTGCGATCACCGCCGTGCCCGAAACAACACTCGTCACAGACCCACCCGCTGAGATGCTCGATGCCGAGCGCCCGCAGGGCGAAGCCCCTGCTGCCGCCGCACGGGCGATGATCGTGTTCGAGAACGTCCACAAGGTCTACGAGCCCAACGTGATCGCGCTCGAGGATGCGTCGTTCGTGATCGAGAAGGGCGAGTTCGTCTTCCTCGTCGGTCCCTCGGGCTCGGGCAAGTCGACGATGGTGCGGCTGCTGCTCAAGGAGCTGGAGCCGACCGCGGGGCGGATCGTCGTCGGCGGGCGGGATCTCGCCCGGCTGCGGAGATCGAAGGTGGCGCAGCTGCGGCGGAACATCGGATGCGTCTTCCAGGACTTCAAGCTGCTGCCGAACCGCAGCACCGCCGAGAACGTCGCGTACGCCCTGAAGGTTCAGGGCGAAGGGCGAAACGCGATCCGGCACAAGGTGCCGGAAGCGCTGGCCCTCGTCGGCCTGTCGCACAAGATGAACTCCTATCCCGACGAGCTCTCGGGCGGCGAGCAGCAGCGCGTGTCGATCGCGCGGGCGTTCGTCAACCATCCGCCTCTGGTCGTCTGCGACGAGCCGACCGGGAACCTCGATCCCGACACGTCGGTGGGGATCATGCAGCTGCTCTACCGGATCAACCGCTCGGGCACGACCGTCGTGATGGCGACCCATGACCGCGAGCTGGTCGACAAGATGCGCCGCCGCGTGATCGCGCTCGAGGACGGGCGCATCGCGCGTGACGAGCGGCGCGGGGGTTACACGTCCGAATGAGGCTGAAGATGATGGTCGGCGAGGCCGTGCGCTCGATCGGGGCGAACGTCTCGACCACGGTCGCCGCGACGATGACCGTGCTGATCGGGATGTTCCTGCTCGGACTGTTCATCGCCTTCGCGACCTACGCGCACTCCTGGAGCGACCACGTCAAGGACGAGCTCGTCGTCAAGGTCTTCTTCGACCGGGAAACGGCGGCCCGCAACGTCGAGGCCGTACGCGTGAAGCTCGAGTCGGACAGCCGCGTTAGGGAGATCAAGTTCGTTTCGGCCGACAGGGCGCTCGAAAACATGCGCGAGACGCGACCCGACCTGTTCGCCACCGACCTGCCCTACAACCCGCTCGGCCACGCCTACACCGTGATCCCGAACCGCGCCGAGGACACCGAGGCGATCGCAGCCAGCCTCAAGCCTCATCCGACCGGCGTCCACAACGTCACGTACGGGGAGGAGAAGGCGAAGCGCATTCTCAAGGTCGCGAACGTGATCAACTCGATCTTCCTGCTGGCGGGACTGATCCTGTTGGCCGCGTCGACGATCCTGATCGCCAATACGATTCGGCTCTCGATCTTCTCCCGTCGCCGCGAGATCGAAGTGATGAAGCTCGTTGGGGCGACGAACTGGTTCGTGCGCGGGCCGTTCATGCTCGAGGGCCTGCTCTGCGGCCTGGTCGGCTCGCTACTGGCCGTGATTCTGTTGTTCCTCAGCAAGGAAGTCGCACTGCCGTCGATCATCCCGCGCCTCGACAGCGGGCCCGGCGTGCAGGCGATCTCCTTCTGGGCGAACGCGTTGATCCTGCTCGGGATCGGGCTGCTGCTCGGCGCCGCCGGCTCGGGACTGACGCTCCGCCGCTTCCTGCGCGTCTAGTTGTCCGACCGCATCGTGGTCGAGGTCGGCCGGCGTGGCCGCCTCGTGGTCGGTGAGCCGTTCTTCGTGCCCGGGGTGCCGCTCGTCCTCGACAAGCGCGGCGTCTCCGAGGTTCGGCCCGGCCAGCTCGCCGTCGTCGCGCCCCGGCGTGGTCGAGCGCGCCTCGAGAAGGCGCTCGGGCCCGCCGACTCAGTGGACAGCGTGCTGGACGCGCTGCTCGAGCAGGAGGGGCTGGTCGAGCAGTACGAGCCGCACGACGCGCCCCGGCCGACGCTCGAGGGCCGGGTCGACCTTCGCGAGCAGCTCGCCTTCACGATCGACCCTGAAACTGCGAAGGACTTCGACGATGCGATCTCGGTGCGGCAGGAAGGCGATGGGCTCCGCGCCTGGGTGCACATCGCCGACGTCTCTCACTTCGTTCCGGCCGGTTCTCCGCTCGACCGCGGTGCCGCGCGGCGGTCGTTCTCGGCGTACGTCCCCGGCCGCGTCGCGCCGATGCTCCCGCCTGAGCTCGCCGACGATCTGTGCAGCCTGAGGCCCAACCAGGATCGTCTCTGCGTCACCGCCGAGGTCCCGTTCGACGCCGAGCTGCAACCGGGTGAGCCGACGTTCTACCGCTCGGTCATACGCAGCCGCGAGCGGCTGACCTACGGGCAGGCCGAGCGCATCCTCGGCGGGAAGGAGCAGGCCGCCGATGCGGACGTCGCGGGGGCGCTCCGGCTGGCCGAGCGCCTGGCGCTCGAGCTGCGGCGCCGCCGGTTTGCGCGCGGTGCGTTGCGGATCACGACGCGCGAGATCGTCTTCGCCTTCGACGGTGCGGGCGGGGTCGAGCGAGCGTGGCTCGAGTCGGAACCGCACGCGCACCTGCTGATCGAGGAGTTGATGATCCTCGCCAACGAGGCCGTCGGCGGGCTGCTGGCCGGCCGGCGGCGTGAGGCGCTGTACCGCGTGCACGAGCGCCCGGATCCGACGGCGATCTCGCTGCTGCTTGCCAAGCTCGCCGAGCTCGAGGTCCCGACACCGCCGGCACCCGAGGCGGAGCGGCTGGCGCAGGGACAGGCGGCCAAGCTCGCGGGCGACATTAGCGAGCGGGTCAGCGAGTACATAGAGAGCTCGGGACGTGGGGTCGAGGCCTTCCCCGCACTCGTCCTCCGTGCGCTCAAGCAAGCCCGCTATGACCCCAAGAACCTCGGGCACTCGGGCCTGGCGAGCCCGGCGTACTGCCACTTCACCTCGCCGATCCGCCGCTATCCCGACCTGGTCTGCCACCGTGCACTCCTGCGCGAGCTCGGCGCCGCCGACGAGCAGCCGGCGGACGACCTGGACGACCTCGCCGAGCATGCGTCTGCTCGGGAGCGCGCGATTGCCGAGGTCGAGCACCGCGCCGACGACATCTGTCTCGCGTGGCTGCTCGAGGCGGTGCTCTACGAGCGCGGCTGGGAGACGACCTTCGCCGGTGAGATCACCGGCGTGATCGGCTCCGGGCTGTTCGCCCGTTTCGGCGACGTGTTCGAGGGCTACCTGCCGGTCCGGAAGCTCTCCGGCTACTTCGAGCTCAACGACCTCGCAACGGCGCTCGTGGGGCGACGCGGCGGGCGCAGGTTTCGCCTCGGTGACCCGATCGAGGTCAAGGTCACCGACATCGACCGTCCAGCAGGCAAGATAGAGATCGCGCTCCCATGAAGCTCGAAGGCATCCACCACATCACCTGCATCACCGCCGACGCGCCCGGAAACGTCGAGTTCTACACCGGCGTCCTCGGGCTGCGGCTCGTCAAGAAGTCGGTGAACCAGGACGACCCGACGGTCTACCACCTGTTCTACGCGGACGAGAAGGGCAGCGCCGGCTCAGACATCACGTTCTTCGAGTACCCGGGGGCGCGGGGCGGCCGCGCCGGCGCTGGAATGATCCACACGATCACCTGGCGCGTCGCCTCCGAGGAGGCGCTTGACTTCTGGGAGGAGCGGCTGCGCACGCACGGCGTCGAGCCGGTGCGCGAGAACGGCCGCCTCAGCTTCGCGGATCCGGAGGGGCTGGGCCTAGAGCTGGCGGTCGTCGAGACCGACGACGAGCCGCTGATCGCCGACCATCCTGAGATCCCCGCCGAGCTCGCGCTCCAGGGCTTCGAGAACGTCCGCGCGTACTCGAGCTCGCCGGAGGCGAGCCGTCCACTCCTCGAGGAAACGCTCGGATTCGAGCCGACGGGCGACAGCGACTGGGAAGCCCGCGGCGAGCAGCGTGGCGGGCGCTACGGGTATGACGAGGCGCCGGCCGAGCCTGGAATCGGAGGCGCTGGCACGGTCCACCACGTTGCCTGGGCGAGCACCATGGACGACCACGAGGCCTGGCGGGAGCGGGTCACCGCCGCAGGCGCCCGCCCGACGCCGATCATCGACCGCTACTACTTCCGCTCGGTCTACTTCCGCGAGCCGAGCGGCGTGCTCTTCGAGATCGCGACCCTCGGGCCGGGCTTCACCACCGATGAGCCGCTGGAGACGCTCGGCGAACGGCTGGCGCTGCCGCCGGACTACGAGCCGCTGCGCGACCGCCTCGAAGACGTGCTCACGCCTCTGCCCGATCCGCGGGCAGCGTGGAGTACGAAGTAGGGCACCGCTTGCGCTGCCGCCGTCAGGATGACGGGCTGAGCCCGTCATCCGTCTGAAACGACCGGTCGACACTGTCGATGCAAATCTCATCGGCTGTAAGGGAAGCGGAGGGGGACCCCGCCGGAGCGCTTGTCCTCTTCCACGGCCGCGGCGCCGACGAGCACGACCTCTATCCGCTGCTCGACTTCCTCGATCCGGAGCGGCGCCTGCTCGGGGTGACTCCGCGCGGGCCGCTCTCCCTTCCGCCCGGGGGAGCGCACTGGTACAAGCTTCAGGAGGTGGGCCTCCCGGACCGGGAAACGTTCCTGGCCACCTACGAGGAGGTTGGAAGCTGGCTCGACGGCTTCCTCGACGAGCATGGGATCGCGCACGACAGGGCCGTGCTGGGCGGCTTCTCCCAGGGCGCCGTCATGGCGTACTCGTTCGGCCTCGGCAAGGGCCGTCCCCGCCCTGCGGCGCTGATCGCGCTCTCGGGCTTCATCCCGACCGTCGAGGGCTTCGAGCTCGACCTGAGCCAGATTCCACCCGTCGCGATCGGGCACGGAACATACGACCCCGTCATCTCGGTCGAGTTCGGCCGGCGGGCCCGGCAGCTGCTCAAGGAGGCGAGCGCGTCGGTCCTCTACCACGAGTATCCGCTTCCGCACGCGATCGACCCCGGCTTCCTGATCGAGTTGCGGGACTGGCTGGCAAGCGCAGCTGCGGTGGCGTGATGAAGGGCGAGAAGCTGATCACGGAGAATCGGAAGGCGCGACACGAGTACCACCTGCTCGAACGGCACGAGGCCGGCTTGGTCCTGACCGGGTCCGAGGTGAAGTCCCTACGCGAAGGCCGGGCGCAGCTCCAGCGTGCCTTCGCCGACATCCGAGACGGCGAGCTCTGGCTCGTCGGCGCCCACATCTCCACGTACGACCAGGCTGGAATCGAGAACCACGATCCCGACCGCGATCGCAAGCTGCTCTTGCACCGCCGCGAGATCGACAGCCTGAAGGGGAAGGTGCAGGAGCGCGGCTTCACGCTCATTCCCACGAGGCTCTACTTCAAGAACGGCCGCGCCAAGGTCGAGCTCGCGCTCGCGAAGGGAAAGGACGTTCGCGACCGGCGTCGCGAGATCTCGAAACGCGACGCTGACCGCCAGATCCAGCGGGCCTTGAAGCAGCGCTCGCGCTAGTCTCGGCTCGGCGAGCCCATGGCCACGGAGGCATCGCAGAGCCCTCAGGACGAGACGCTCGAGGAGATCGACAATCCGATCGAGCGCCTGAAGCTGCTCGGCGAGAACGACGACGAGATCGCGAAGTACCTCGATGCGATGGAGGTCACAAGTCCTCGTGAGCGGGAGATGCTCTACGAGATCTCGCGGACACGTCCGCTGGCTCACTCCGAGCTCTTTCCCCAGGCGCACCGGAACATGGTCGAAGCGCTCGAATCACTCGCGCGGCACGGCTACCACGGAACCAGGGCGGGAAGGCGGCTCGGCCCGCTCCGCCCCGGCGTCCGGTGGGGAGTCAAGCTCGTCGCCCGCTACGTCGTCGTCTCCTATATCAGAACAGTCTCCAAGCAACTGAGGAACCTCTATGGGCTCCGAGAGATCGAGGCCCTTCCCGGAACGGACGAGCGTCGGGAGCTGCACCGCGCCCGCATCGACGCCGAACGGATGGTGGAGGCTCTGGAGACCCGGGAGCTCGCCGTGCCGACGTTCCTCATCGGCGGCGCTTTGATTCCTCTCTTCGCCACGCTCGGGCGCGTGACCGGGCTCCTCGGGTCGACGCTGTGGGCAAGCGTGCTGGCCGGCGTCGGAATTCTCATCGCGCTCATCGCTTCGTGGTTCATCCTTCGCGGCGCCGCGCTTGCGTCCAGGCGGATCAGACTTGCCACACGCGGGCCGGCTCAGGCTCTCTGGAACGCGATCGGTTGGTGCGGCAAGCCGCCGAAGGATCAGAGCCGAACGTTCGTGATCGTCTCGGTGGCGCTGACGGTCGGCTCCTGGATCCTCGTGCCGATCCTCGTCGGCATCGCGCTGGCGACCTGATGCGAGAGTTCTGGGACCGGCCGCTCGGGTCGAAGCTGATCCTCGTGCTCAGCGCCGCGCTGCTGATCGAGATGGCCGCGCCGTGGCAGCGGATCTGCGCGGTCACGAGTGGCGACGAACCGCGTATCTGCGGCTGGAGGACCGGGTACGAGGGAAGTAACTTCGGCCTCTACGGCGCGCTCCTCGCCGTGGCGATTCTTGTGTGGGAGGTGCTCCCGATTCTGATCCCGAAGCTTTCGATGCGCGGTTGGATGCCCGCGGTCATCACCGCGCTGCTCGGAGTCGCGCTCACGATCTCGGTGCTCATCAAAGTGATCAAGGACAACGAGTTCCAGACCACCTGGGCGTGGGTGGGACTCGGGCTTGCGGTGGCGATCGCGCTCACGGCCCTACTTCGTGTCCGTTTCCGCTGGGTAACGCGGCACGGGCGCCCTGAACCCGCGGCGAGCGGCGGCGAGGCGGAGGGTTGAGGTGGCTACAATGTGCGCTACATACGGGGGCGATCAGGTTTCGACGTGGTCGGTTCTCCGGCAGAGCTGCAAGCCGAGGTCCCCGGTCGGCCTCGTAAAACAACCGGGACCAAACGCAAGTGCGGATGACAACT
>JBKPFE010000228.1:0-4556 GCA_046728705.1 Actinomycetota bacterium | reverse complement strand
GCATCAGCGCTCGAAGTCCCGGCTTCTGGGTGCGGGCGAGCGCCTTCAGCCCTGCGAGCGCGAGGAAGCGGTTCTCGTCGACGAGCGGGACGACGTCGGAGATCGTCGCGACGGCGACGAGATCGAGATGGCGCCGGAGCGAGTCCGACTCCACCCCGGCGAGCGCTTGCGCCAGCTTCCAGACGACGCCGGTCCCGCACAGCTCCGGGAACGGGTAGCCGGACGGGCGGGTGGCGACGATCGGACAGTCCGGCAGGGTCTCGCCCGGACGGTGGTGGTCGGTGACGATGACATCGAGCCCGCGCGCTTGCGCTGCGGCAATCTCCTGCACAGCCGTGATTCCACAGTCCACCGTGAGGACGAGCCCACATCCTTCTCCGGCCAGACGCTCGAGCGTCTCGCCGGCCAGGCCGTAGCCCTCCTCGAACCGGCTCGGCAGATGCCAGTCGACCTCGGCGCCGAGCTCTCGGAGGACAAGCACGGCGAGCGCTGTGGCGCAGATCCCGTCCGCGTCGTAGTCCCCGTGGACACACATACGCTCTTTCTTGGCGATCGCGCCACGGATTCGTTCGCAGGCAGCGGCCATGTCGCCGAGCGCGAACGGATCGTGGCCTGGGTCGCCGCCGCCGAGGAAGCGCCGAGCCGCTTCGGGGTCGCCATAGCCCCGCCGCACGAGCACGCGTGCGGTCGTCTCGCTGATTTCGAGCTCTCGCGCAAGAGCCAGCGCCTCCAGGTGGGAGCACGGACGGATGTGCCAACTGCCGGACACGGCCTGATGACGGTACGGAGGGGCGCGGACGGCAGACCCTGGGCGTATCCTCAGAGGCAGTGACGAGCGAGGTGAACTACGAGTCCGGCGAGGACTATGTCGTCGAGTTCCTCGGCTACCGCTTCGCGTTCAACGCGGAGGACTTCGAGGAGCGTGTGATCGCGGCCGCCGTCAAGCTCGGCCTCGTCGAGAGCAACGACCTGGACGAGGAAGAGGCGGCGGATCTCGTCGAGCTGACCGCCGACCAACGAATCGAGGAGGCGCGAAGCAGCCTCGGGCGATACCTCGTCCGTCACTGGGAGGCGCTGGCCGCAGTCGAGGGCGAGTCCCTCGTCTATTGGCTCCGTAAGCTCGTGTTTCGCGGCGCCTGGCTCGACCAGCGCGTCAAGCTCGGACTGCTGGACGTGGATTGGGACGAGGACACGGCCGAGTTCGGCTACCGCGACCCGCGCGGCGACCGGGCGCTGCTCGAGCTGGCACCGGTCCCGAGCTGGCACGAGCTCCAGTTCCGACGCTGACGCTTTAGAACAGGCTTGCGGCGCTTGCTTGCTCGGCGACCGAGCCTATGTGGGCACGCCCACGCTCGGTGGCGATCCGGCCCCGCGGCGTTCGTTGGATGAAGCCGAGTTGGAGCAGGTAAGGCTCGTAGACATCCTCGACGGTGTCCGCGGCCTCGCCCAGAGCTACCGCCAGGGTCGACAATCCCACGGGCCCTCCGTCGAAGCGCTCGACGATCGCGCGCAGCAGCTCGCGATCCGTGCGCTCCAACCCGCACTGGTCGACCTCGAGCAGCTCGAGCGCCTCGGCGGCAACCGCCGAGGTCACGACGCCCTCGTGCCGCACCTCGGCCACGTCGCGCACCCGCCGAAGAATCCGGTTCGCGACCCTCGGGGTCCCCCGCGCTCGCCGCGCGATCTCCTGCGCGGCGTCGTCGCGGATCTCGACGCCGAGGATCCCGGCTGAACGGTCGACGATCGCGGTCAGCTCGCCAGGCTCGTAGTAGTCGAGCCGGAACGTCATGCCGAAGCGGTCGCGGAGCGGCGTCGTCAGCAGCCCGGTCCGCGTCGTCGCTCCGATGAGCGTGAAAGGCGGTACGTCGAGCGTCAGCGTCCGCGCGGCGACCCCCTGCCCGACGACGATGTCGAGCCGAAAGTCCTCCAGCGCCGGGTAGAGCACTTCCTCCACGGCCGCGCTCAGCCGGTGGATCTCGTCGACGAACAGGACGTCGCGCTTCTCGAGCGCGGTCAGGATCGCCGCCAGGTCGCCCTTCCGCTCCAGCGCCGGTCCCGCCACGGTCCGGATACCGACGCCAAGCTCCTCGCGGAGGATGTAGGCGAGGCTGGTCTTGCCGAGCCCCGGCGGGCCGACGAGCAGCACGTGGTCGAGCGCCTCTCCGCGCGAGCGGGCCGCCTCCAGCGCGATCGCCAGCTGCTCCTTGACGCGTTCCTGGCCGACGAACTCGTCGAAGCGGCGTGGACGAAGCGAGCGCTCGACCTCGTCGTCCTGAGGCTCGAGCACCGGTGCGAGAAATTGCTCGCTCATGCCGCCCTCAGCGCCTGCCGGACACGCTCCTCGGGTGGCAGCTCGGGATCGATCGCGGCCAAGGCACGCTCCGCCTCTGACACGGAGTAGCCCAGCTCGACGAGTGCATCTCGCGCGACGAGCTCCTGGGCCGGCGACTCAACGCCTACGTCGACCGGCCCGAGCTTCTCCTTCAGCTCGAGGACGATTCGTTGCGCTGTCTTCCTGCCGATGCCCGGGATGGCGACGAACCGCGTCTCGTCACCCAGCGCGATCGCGCGGCGGAGATCCGCGGGCGTCGAGCCGGACAGGATCGCAAGGGCCACCTTCGGCCCGACCCCGGAGACGGACAGCAGGAGCTCGAACAGCTCGCGCTCGGCCGGCTCCGCGAAGCCGTAGAGCTGCAGCGCGTCCTCGCGGACGTGGAGATAGGTCTCGAGGGTCATGTCCTTCCCGCCCTGGGCCTTGCTCAGCGCTCGCCGCGTCGTCTGGACGAGATAGCCGACACCGTTTACATCGAGCACGACGCTGTCGAGCTTCCGCGCGACGACCCTCCCCCGGAGGGATGCGATCATCCCGCCGCCTGGAGCAGCGGCGGCGCCATCGCATGGCAGATGGCGACCGCCAGTGCGTCTGCCTCGTGAGTCGACGCGGGCGGTTCGTCCAGCCGGAGGATTGCCTGCACCATGCGCTGCACTTGGGCCTTCTCAGCGCGGCCGTACCCGCACACCGCCTGCTTGATGTGGGCCGGCGCGTACTCGGCGCACTCGACTCCGGCGCGCGCGGCCGCGACGAGCACGGCGCCGCGCGCCTGCCCGACCGAGAGTGCGGTGCGGGCGTCGGCGCCGACAAAGGACTCCTCGATGGCGACCCCGTCCGGCGCGTACCGTTCGATGAGCTCGACGACGGTGTCGTGGATCGTCTTCAGCCGCAGCTCTTGGCGCATGGACGCCGGTGTATGCCACGAGCCGAAGTCGACCGCCTCGAGGCGGTCGCCGGTTTGCGAGACGACGCCGTATCCGCATACAGCCGTGCCTGGGTCGATGCCGAGGACCGTCACGACCCGAGGTTAGGCACCTCATCGGACGTTCCTGCAAACCGACTTCGAGCCAAACTCGTAGTCCTAGCGTGAGGGCTGCCGTCGTCCTGTGCCTCGTCGGAACCGTCCTGACGCTTCCGGGTGCAGTCCACGCCGTCGGCGAGCCGCTGCTGGTCGGAACTGTTGGTCCGGGCTACTCGATCGAACTCGAGGATTCGGCCGGTAATCCCGTGACGTCACTCGCGCCAGGCACGTACGACATCGTCGTGCACGACTTCTCGACGATTCACAACTTCCACCTAAGCGGCCCCGGCGTGAATCAAGCGACAACCGTCGGCTACACCGGCGACACGACCTGGGAGGACGTCGTCTTCCAGCCCAGCAGTACGTACAGGTTCGTCTGCGACCCGCACATGACCACGATGAACGGAAGCTTCACGACGGGCGCCCCGCCGCCACCGCCTCCGCCGCCGCCCGGTCCGCCGCCGCCGGCACCGCCGCCTCCACCACCAGCTCCGCCCCCGCCGCCGCCGGTCCAGCCGCTCAAGGTCAACGGCGTCAAGATCTCCGTCGAGCGACGCACCTCGAGGCGATTTCTCGTCGCCCGCGCACGACTCAACAAGGCGGCGACCGCCAGGCTCGCACTCGTCCGCAGGGGACGGACACGCGCGTCGGCGCGAAAGAACTGGGTTGCGGGCCTGAACAGGATCCAGGTCGGGCTGCCACGCCCGCTCGCCCGTGGTCGCTGGACGGCGATGCTGCGGGTCGGGACTTACCGCTTCAAGCGCGACATCCGCATCGGCTAGCGTGTACCGCCGTGCGGTGGGCCGCGCTCGTCAGCCTCGCGGCCGGGGTCGTTACAGCGCTCTCGGTTGCGCAGTTCGCGCCTGGGCAGGCGATCGAGCGGGTGCGCGTCGGCAACACGCCGTCGCCGCTACCCATCAATCTGTTTCTCCTCTTACGCTCGCCCGCCGAGTACTCGCGCGTCGCCGCCGGCAGCTGGGCCGGGCCTCCGTACTGGCTGCCGGAGAATCCCTCGGTCCGGAACACCGCGACGATGACCTGGCAGATCGGCTTCGACACCCGTCCGTTCAACACCGAGCGCATCGCCCTCGCGAATCTCTCTCGCGACTGGACCGAGGACCAGCGGGCAGGTGTCTCGGTCGACCACGTCGTCGGACGCCGCGTCGTCGGGACGATCCCCGGGTTCTTCATCCTCCAGGTCGT
>JBKPFE010000386.1:0-4746 GCA_046728705.1 Actinomycetota bacterium | reverse complement strand
ACCGCGGCCCGCTCGAGCTGTGGTCATGGACGCTCAGACCAGGCGAGTCGCATGAAAGCGAGGCGCACCACGCGGGATGCGTTGAGCTTCTCACCGTCACGACCGGCACGCTCCAGCTTGACGTCGGCGGCGAAAGCTTCAGCCTCACTACCGGCGACAGTGCGTGGTTCGACGCTACTGACGCGCACGCCTACCGCAACCCGACGCGCTCGAGCACCAACTTCACGCTCGCCGTCTTCGGGCCATGAGGCCGCCGCTCGTCCGCCACGCAACCACGAGGCCTTGGCCACCGGCCGACACATCCTCTCTTGCTTGAAGCTGCTGATGCCGGCCTCCCGCGCCAGCTCGAGAACACCGGCAGTGGGGCCGTGGCTCGACCGGCTACGGACCCAACGCAAACACGACCCACGGGCGAACATCTATGAACCGCGCTGGATCGCCGGAGCGCTCCTCGGTAGTGCGGTCGCGGTCTGGATCGTCGGCAACATAGCCGCCAGCCCGTCGGCGTTCACCTTTCTCTTGTTCGTGGGCGTAACCAATGGGGCGATCTACGCCCTCATCGCACTCGGCTTTACGCTCTCGTACAGCTCGATCGGCCTGATCAACCTCCCGCACGGCTACGTCTTCATGACCGGTGCCGTCTTGTCGGGTCACCTACTCGGCGCCGCCGGAGTGGACGAGAGCAGGAGTTTCGTAAGGAACCTCCCGGCGCTGCTGATCGTGCTTCTGATCGTCATGAGCGTCTGTGGATTGTTGAGCGCCCTAATCGAGCTCGTCGCCTACCGGCCGCTGAGCAACGCTCCACGCCTCTCGCGGCTGGTTACGTCGATTGGGGTTCTCTTCATCCTGAACAACATCATCATCGTCTGGACAGGATCGAAACCCGTCGCGCTTCCAGACCTGCTTCCGAACGGAGAGGTGTTCAGCGTGTTGGGTGTCCCCTACACGTGGGACAAGCTGATCGTGCTGTTGAGCATGGCTCTTGTCCTCGCGAGCCTGTACTTCGCACTGCAACGAACCAGGTTTGGCGGATCAATTCGTGCGGCTATTCAGGATTCGGTTGGCGCGCAGCTCGTTGGCGTCAATGTCGCCCGTACCGTCACCCTCGCATTCTTCCTTGCCGGTGCGCTCGCCGGCGCCGGCGGGCTTCTGTACGCGCTGTACTTTACGAACGTCAGCTGGGACCAGGCGCTACGGCTTACGCTGATCGCCTTCACCGCTGTCGTCCTCGGCGGAATCGAGAGTTTGATCGGAGCGGTGATTGGCGCAATGATCATCGGCATCACCGAGAGTTTCGTGAATGGCTTCGGATGGTACTCGCCTGGGAGTGACTGGACGGAGTCGGTTGTCCTCTCGCTGCTCATCGTTCTGCTCGTCCTTCGACCGCAGGGTTTACTGGGCGAAGAACCAAGACTTGGTTAACTCGGCGGTGGGTCGGGTGTATGCCGATGCCGATCTGAGCCACCACCTCGCCACGTCGTCGCTCATGTCGCCCGTAGCCGCTCGAGCTCCTGCTTCGGCCCACTGCCACATCGCTGAGCACCACGAAAGCGGGATGATGTTCAGCTTCAACGTCGACTAGGCGTCTCGCCTCCTCTTCGTCGGCGCCGGCCCTTGTCGTCGGTGGTCGCGCCGAGTGCGCCGAGGACGGTCGTCAGCAGGGCCGATTCGATCTCAGTTGGGGGGACCCGTTTAGCTTGGAGTTCGCCGCTGGCAGCATGGATGAGTGCGAGCAGCATCGAGAGATGCCACTGTGCCGGGAGGTCTGAGCGGAAGGTGCCGCCGCGTTGGCCGCGCTCAATCAGCGGTTGCAGCAGCTGAAGCACGGGCCGGTGGCGACGACGAAGTTCAGCCTGCGGCAGCTGGGTGTTGATCGCGACGAGCGCGTGGTAGCGCTCGAGGTAGCGCCAGGCGACGATCAGCACCCGTTGCAGCGCCTCGGCCGGCTCGCCGCGCTCGGGCTCGGCGGCGGCGATCACCTCGACCGCTTCGGCAATCGACCGCTCGGTCACGGCCTCGAGCAGGGCCTCGCGGGTTGGGAAGTGGACGTAGATGGTGGCCCGGACGACGCCGGCGCGGCGAGCGATCTCGGCCATGCTGGCCTCGGGATCGCTCGCCAGCGCGTCGACGGCCGCGTCGAGGATGGCCGCGACGCTGCGCTCGGCGTCGGCGCGACGACGCCGAGCGCTTGTCGTGGACGAGGTCCCGGTCGAGCGGGCTCGGGGCATATCAGTGGATTGGCATCGAGCTGGGGGCGAGCCGCAACTTTGGCAGGAAGGTGCGCGCCGAGGGCAGGACGATCAGCGCGAGCAGGGCGCCTACGCCTGCGAGGGCGCTGCCGGCGAGAAACGCATCGGCGATGCCGCCTGCAGTCGCGGTGCTGCCGCCGGTCGTGGTGGCAACGGTGACCAGCACTGCGATCCCGAGGGTGCCGCCGATCTCGTGCCCGGTCGTGTTCAGACCCGAGAGCATGCCGGTCTCGTCGTGGCGCGCGCCGCTGAGGACGGAGATGGCGACGGTCGCGAGCACGGTCCCGAGGCCGAGGCCGGCGACCATCAGGCCGGGGAGCACGTCCGTGACGTAATTGCCGCCGCGATCGACACCGGAGAGCAGCAGCATGCCGGCGGCAGTGACGGCGAACGCGCCCGCCATCGTGACCCGAACGCCGAAGCGCGCAGAGAGCTGGCTGCCCAGGTGGGCACCCGCGCCTGCAGTGACGGCGAGCGGCAAGAACGCGAGCCCGGTCTCCAGCGGTCCCGTGCCGAGGACGTTCTGCAGGTATAGCGAGGAGAGCAGGAACGTCCCGAACAGGACACCGGATCCGACCAACATCAGTGCGAAACCGCCGCCGACGGCGCGGTCCGTCAGCCGCCGGACGCGCAGCAGCGGCCGCGCAGCACGGGTTTCCATCGCGGCGAAGGAAACTAGTCCCGCCAGGCCCGCCAGCCCGAAGCCGAGTGTCTGCGCCGAGGCCCAACCCACGCTGGCCGCCTGCGAGATCGCGTATACGAGCCCGGCCAGGCTGGCGGTCGCGACCACCGCCCCACGAAGATCGAGGCCGCGCCAGCTGGGCCCGTGCGCGTCCTCAGGGACGACCTTCCGCGCGGCCAGGAAGAGCACGACGGCGACCGGGAGGTTGATGTAGAAGATCGCGCGCCAGTCGGCCAGCTCGGTCAGGACGCCGCCGAGGAGGACGCCGACCGCGGCGCCGGCCCCGCCCACGGCTCCCCAGGCGCCGAGCGCCCGGGCACGCTCTTTGCCCTCGAACGCGGTCGTGATGATCGAGAGCGCCGCCGGCGAGAGTAGCGCCGCACCGACGCCTTGACCGGCACGGGCCACGAACAGGCTGCCCGCGTTCACGGCCACGGCGGAGGCCAACGACGAGAGCGTGAACACGCTCAGGCCGACGAAGAACAACCGCCGGCGTCCGAGCAGATCGGCCGCCCGCCCGCCGAGCAGGAGCAGGCTCCCGAACAGGAGCGAGTAGCTGGTGATCGCCCAGCCGATGTCGCCGCCGCTGATGCCGAGATCCCTCGCCAGGTCGGGCAGCGCGACGTTCACCGCGGAGATGTCGATGATCACCATCAACTGCGCAACCAGCAGGACGGAGAGCAGCGCTCGACGCGAGCCAGCTGCCGTAGTGGCGGATCGTTGTCGGTGACGGTGGAGATGATGCATTTCAGACTCCTCTCAAAACTCAGACGTTTGTGTCTGAGTTATTAAATCAGACACAGGTGTCTGAAGTCAAGCGTGCTGCAGGGAGCGTGCTGCGGGCGTCCGTAGCCGACACGGCGGCCGAGCTCAGCGACGGTGCGATCTGCCTCGGCGAGCAGCCGCCGACGCCCAGGACATCTCTTGCAGGAGATCGTCGGCGTCCCCAGCGACGAGCACCCGTAGCAATGCACCTCGAGCTCGTCGCGGTAGCGCTCGAACCCTGTGACGATCTGGACGGCGACCAACTCATCCGGTCGCGCAAGACGCATCTAGTCTGCTACCGTACCATTTAGTCCTTAACCAGACTAGATCGGAGGAACCGAGTGGAAACCCGGACTGTCACCACTTTCCTCGAGGCGCCCAAGGAACGAGTCTTCGACTACCTGTCGCGCATCGAGAACCTGCCTCGCTGGGCGACCGAGTTCGCCCGCGAGCTGAAGTACGAAGACGGCAGGGCCAAGGTCGTGAACGGCCTTGGCGAGTTCTACTTCTCGATCGACGCCGACCCGGACACCGGTGTGATCGACATGTACGCCGGCCCCACTGAGGACGAGCTCAGCCTCTTCCCCACGCGTGTCGTCGAGCTGCCCGAGGGGCGGAGTGCATACAGCTTCACTATGTTTCAGGCGCCGAAGATGCCGGACGAGCTGTTCGAGTCCCAGTACCAGTCGCTGCTGCGCGAGTTCGACAACATCCACCGCGAGCTCTCGTGATTCGGACCGCCGGCCAGACGGAAGTTGCTCGCCGTCGTCTCTGCGACGGGCGACTGCTCTTGCGCTGATGGCGATCCTCGCCCTCCAGAACCTGATCGACGCGGCCGGCGAGGCGCGTCCGCCCGCCGGCTGCCCGGAGGATGGACGCTCGCCCCCGGCGGTCTGAGCCCGCCTCAGCTGCGGCACTCGGGGAGCCCAAGGCGGGGCTCGGCCGAGACGACCTCGGCTTCCTGCTTGCGAAGGCGACGCAGCGCTGGAACGAGCTCCTCGCAGAGCGCTTCGCCGCCGGAGGCTACGGCGATGTCCGCCCATCCTACGG
>JBKPFE010000270.1:0-1148 GCA_046728705.1 Actinomycetota bacterium | reverse complement strand
CTGTTCTCTCGCCCCCGGAACATGATCGTGACCTTGACCTTGGCGCGCTGGTTGAGGAAGCGCACGACATGGCTCTTCTTGGTCTCGTAATCCTGCGTCGCGATCTTCGGCCTGAGCTTGATCTCCTTGACTTGAACCTGGGACTGATGCTTGCGGGCGAGCTTGGCCTTCTGCTCTTCCTGGTACCGGTATTTCCCGTAGTCCATGACACGGGCAACCGGCGGCCTGGCCTGCGGCGCGACCTCGACGAGGTCGAGGTTCTTTCCGTACGCGTAGTCGAGCGCCTCATTCGTCGGTTTGATCCCGACCTGAGCGCCGTCCTCGTCGATCAATCGCACCTCCGGCACCCGGATCCGCTCGTTGATCCTCGTCTGCGGCTCCGGAGCGGGCTCGGGACGGACGAACCGCCGCGGCCTCAAAGACTCGTCACCAAGCTCTTCTTGTCCTCCTTGTTAAACGACAAAACCGCTGCAAACAGCGGCCTTTTGGTGTCCTCGGCTCGCTTGAACCCCCTCGAGGCTCGAGGCCTGGGAGGTGAGGAACGGTTGCGCCCCTGCTTGCAGAGGTCACACGTTAGCAGCCAGTTCTCGCACGAGCTCATCGAGGGTACGGGTCGACTGTTCGCCCCCGCGCCCTCGAACTGCGAGTGCCTGCTCGGACTCCCGGTCCCCGAACACGACGACGTAGGGGATCTTCTCGACCTCGGCATCGCGGATCCGCTTGCCGACGGTCTCGTCGCGCTCGTCGACCTCGACACGGAAGGCGGAGAGCTTCTCGGCCAGGGCGCTCGCCGCCTCACGATGGCCCTCGCCGACCGGCACGATCCGCACTTGCACCGGCGCGAGCCAGAGGGGGAAGGCGCCGCCGTAGTGCTCGATCAGGATCCCGATGAAGCGCTCGAACGATCCGTAGAGCGCCCGGTGGATGACGTAGAGCGGATGCTCTGCGTTGTCTGGGCCCATGTACGTGAGCCCGAAGCGCGACGGCATCTGTGAGTCGAGCTGGATCGTGCCCATCTGCCACCTTCGACCGAGCGCATCCGTCATGTGCAGATCGATCTTCGGCCCGTAGAAGGCGCCCTCGCCCTCGGCGATCTCGTACGGGATCTCGTTGAGCTCGAGCGCGGTCTTCAGGGCGCCCTCGGTCAT
>JBKPFE010000333.1:0-6103 GCA_046728705.1 Actinomycetota bacterium | reverse complement strand
CGTCGTGCCGGTGACGTTGGCCGCATCGTCGGAAAGGAGATAACCCGCCGCCGCTCCCACGTCCTCGGCGGCGATCGGCCGGTGAAGTGGGGCGCGCTCCTCGACGATCGCCTCCATCGTCGGGAAGCCGGCGATCGACCGGGCAGCGAGCGTCCGCACCGGGCCGGCCGAGATCGCGTTGACGCGGATGTTCTTCTGGCCGAGGTCCCAGGCGAGGTATTGCACTGACGAGTCCAATGCCGCCTTGGCGACGCCCATCACGTTGTAATGCGGCACCGCCCGCTCGCCGCCGAGGTAGGTCATCGTCAGGATCGATCCGCCGCCGGCCGCCTCCATCAGCGGCTCGGCCCCCCGGGCGCAGGCGACCAGCGAGTAGGCGCTGACGTCCAGCGCCATCCAGAACCGGTTCCGGGGCGTATCCGTAAAGCGACCCTCGAGATCCTCGGCCGCGGCGAACGCGACCGAGTGGACAAGGAGATCTAGCCGTCCGTCAAATGCATCACTCACCTCGGCGAACACCCGGCCAACATCCTCGTCAGAGCGGACGTCACAGGACGTGATGAGCGGACTTTCGACCGACGACGCCAGCTCGCGAACGTTCTTCTCGAGGCGCTCGCCCTGGAAGGTGAATGCGAGGCGCGCTCCCTCGTCGGCCAGGCGCCGGGCGATCGCCCACGCGATCGAGCGACGGTTGGCGACCCCAGTGATCAGACCGCTCTTCCCCTCGAAGCGTCCAGGCACGAGCCGATCCTATTTCCTAGCTGTAGCTAGGCTAGGGGCGTTGCGCCGCTCTACCGTGTTCATCGCCCTGCTGGCGGCGCTCGCCCTGACTGCGTCCGCCTCGGCCGGCCTTCAGCCGATCGACCGGACGTTCGGCGACCGCACAGTTCCACGCGTACGGCCAGGCACGATTGCCGTCCCGCCGGCCGGGCGCGAGCGTGTCCGCGTAATCGTCGGACTGCCGCTTCCGCCACTAGCCGCCACCCACGGCCCCGGGCTGTTCGGGTCACTCGGCTCGGAGCGCCTCGACGTCGACAGTCGCTCGTCGCGCGCCTACCTCGCACGGATCGAGTCCGCTCAGTCGGCAGCGGTGCGCGCGATCCGCGCCGCCATCCCCTCGGCGCGCGTGACCCGCCGCTTCCAGGTCGTGCTGGACGGGATCACCGTCGACCTCCCGTACCGGCGCTTGCCGCGCCTGAGCGCGATGCCGTTCGCCGCGCAGCTCTACCCGAGCCTGCGCTACCGGATGGCATTGAATCGCAGCCCCGGCCTGATTGGCGCTCCGGCGTTCACGGCAGCGACCGGGATCACGGGTGCGGGGATCAAGATCGGAGTAGTCGACGACGGCGTCGACCATCGGAACCCGTTCTTCAATCCGAACGGGTACGCGTACCCGGCTGGCTTTCCGAAGGGCCAGCGCTCGTTCACGACACCCAAGGTGATCGCGGCACGAGGCTTCCCCGGGCCCGGCTCGGGCGCGCGCGGGAGGCTTCCGCTCGACCGCGCTGCCTCGTTCCACGGGACGCACGTCGCCGGTATCGCGGCCGGCAACGCCGGAACGAGCTCCTCGGGAGGTCGCGACCACCCGCCGACCGCGGGGCTGTCCGGCGTCGCACCGCAGGCCTGGATCGGGAACTACCGCGTCTTCAACGTTCCGAGCACGATCGGCCACATCGCCGACACACCGGAGATCGTCGCCGCCTTCGAGGCCGCAGTCCGCGACGGCATGGACGTGATCAACTTCTCCGGCGGCGGCGCGGCGACGGAGCCGCGCACGGACGCGCTCGTCCGAACAGTGACGAACGTCGTCAACGCAGGCGTCATCCCCGTGATCTCGGCCGGCAACGACCGTGACGACTTCGGCCTTGGCACCGTCGGCTCGCCGGGCACGGCAACGGACGCGATCACGGTGGCCGCTACGACGAACGCCCACGTCTACGCACCGGCGTTGAGTGTCCGTGACGCCGCGGCACCGGCCGACGTACGGCAGATCGCGTTCAAGGCCACCGGCGACTCGTTCCCGTCCGGCTGGGGAACATCCGACCGGACGCTGGCCGACATCGGCTCGATCCGCGGCACGAATGGCCAGCCGGTCGACTCGCGCCTCTGCGGGATCGGCCGCGATCCCAATGCCGGTCGCAACCCGCTCCCCCGCGGTTCGCTCTCGGGCACGATCGCCTTGATCAGCCGCGGCCACTGCACGTTCTTCTCGAAGGCCGTGCGCGCACTCGAGGCGGGCGCCTCCGGCCTCGTCGTAATCGACAACCGCGAGGGCCAGCCGAATTCGATTCCGCTCCTCCTGCCGCTCCCGAGCGGGATGATCAGCGGTCTCGACGGTGCGAATCTCCGCGCCTATCTCGCTACTCGTGGCGGCCGGGCGGCGATTCGCGTCGGCCCAGGCTCGACCGAGGTCGTCACCGGCCGCGGCGGCATCGTGACGAGCTTCTCGTCCGCCGGGCCGACAGCCTTCGGACACAGCCTCAAGCCCGACGTAGCTGCGCCGGGCGGGGAGATCCTCTCGGCGTCGCTCCAGCAATTCACCGGCGGCTCGCAGTTCGTCGCAATCGACGGAACGAGCATGTCGTCGCCGCATGTCGCCGGCGCCGCCGCCCTCCTTCGCCAACGGCACCGAAACTGGACCGTGCGGCAGCTCAAATCCGCGCTGATGTCGACAGCCGGAAGCGCATGGGCCAACACCGCACGTACGCAGGAGGCCTCGGCCCTACTCCAGGGCGCCGGATTCGTGAACATCCCGGCCGCCGACGACCCAAAGCTCTTCACGGAGCCCGCTTCGCTCTCCTTCGGCGATCTCCAGGTTGGCGGGGCCCGGGTCACCAAGCAGCTCCTGCTCAACCTGCGCGATGCCGGCGACGGGGCCGGGACGTGGTCGGTCCAGTTGCAGCCCCAGTCTGCGAGCGCGGGGTTCGCGATCGACGTGCCCTCGCTAGTCACGATCGGGCCGGGCGGCAGTGGCACGCTTCCGGTCACGATCATCGGCGATGCGGGCGCAGCGGCGGGCGACAACATCGGCTATCTCGTGCTGCGGAGAGGAGCGGTGGCGCGGCGGATTCCCTACGCCGCGTTCGCAATTCGCCCGGCTCTGGCGTCGGCGCGGGTTGCGCGACTCCGCCGAGTCCAGAGCGGAAACACCAGGGGCCGGGCCTCGCGGGCGAACGTCTACCGCTTCCCGACCGCGCCCTTCGGGCATCCGCCCGACTACAACACCGGAGCGCCGATGCGGGAAGACGGAGCCGAGCGGGTTTTCGAGTTTCGGCTGCGAAAGCGGGCGATGAATTTCGGTGTCGCGGTGGTCACGCAGTCGCCCGGCTCGTCGATCGACCCGTTCGTCCTCGGCGCCAAGGACGAATCGAGCGTGCTGGGTTACGTCGGCACGCCGGTCAACATCAACAGCCTCACCCCGGGGTTCCAGGTGCCGATCGGCGCGGCCGGCGCGCAATTCGCGCTCCCCGGCCGCTATTACGTGTCCGTCGATTCGGGACGCAACGAGTTCACGGGGCAACGTCTGGCCGGTACGTGGCGGCTGCGTTCCTGGGTCAACGACCTACGCCGTCCGACGATCCGCTTCCTCACCAGGCGCGTCGCGGCCGGCCGGCCGACGATCGCGTTGCAGGTCCTCGACCAGGGCTCCGGCGTCGATCCGTTCTCGCTCGTGCTCTCGTACGGGCGCGTGGTGATCGGAGCCGCAGGGTATGACCCCTTCACCGGCGTGGCGGTCTTCCCCCTTCCGGCCACGGCGCCGCGGCTCCGGGCGGGCCGTCTCCGCATCGCCTTCCTCGCCTCAGACAACCAAGAGGCGAAGAACGCGAACACGTACGGTGGCGACGTGTTGCCGAACACGCGGATCGGCGCGCGGCAGCTTCGCGTCGTCCGCCGAGCAACGCTCACGTGGCTGACGCCGCTGGCCCGCCGCTGTGCGCCGCGTCAAGTCCAGCTGCTGGTCTCGGCAAGCGCCACGAAGCGGATCAAGGCGGTGCGCTTCTTCGACGGCGAGCGCCGCTTGCGAGTCGTGCGGCGCGGCGTTGCCGGACTGTACGAGACGACCTGGCGGACGCGCCGAGCGAAACGCGGGCTGCACCGGCTGCGCGCCGTCGTCCAGGCCGGCGGCCAGCGGGCCGAAGCGACCCGGGTCGTTCGCGTCTGCCGCTAACGCGAGGGCGGCGGCGGCCGGCTCACCTGTGGTCTAGCTCAGGTTCGCCCGTCCTCCTCCCCGCGGCGAGCGTAGCGAGGTCGGGCGCGCGAGTGTGTGGCGCGACGGTCACGATTCAGTGACGTCGCTCGAGGCGGCGTCTCCCACCTCACGCCGAACCAGGTCGAGCGCTTCTTTGCGCGTCGAGATCGTGCCCGCAGCCCGCTCCTCCTCCACGAGCGCGAGCAGGCGGCCGATCTCGGGGCTCGGCGGCAGGCCGAGCTCGTCGCCGCGAAGCAATGGCTCAGCAGGATCGCGCCCGCGCGCTTCCTCGATCGTCCGCTCGAGCTCTTCGCCCCCGCCGGCGAACCGCGCCGCCTCCGTTGCCCACGGCTCGGTCTGGCGCCGAAAGTGGAACACGCTCCGTGGAGTGAGGTCGCTCGGGGGCATCGCCCGCAGCAGCGTTCGCGCATAGCGCCTGAGGTCGTTCGAGATCGGCAGCCGCTCGAGCTGCTGCTCGAAGACCGCCACGAGCCGCATCTCGGCGCTCGGCTCGGCGAGCGCCCGCAAGCGCTCGAGCTTGCCCCCGAGCGGGGCGAGCAGACCGAGCTCGGCGAGCCGCTCGTAACCCTCCGAGCTCAACCGGACGAGCTCCGCGAGGATCCGCTCGCCCGCGGGGCGCTCGACCAGCGCTGCATGCTCGCGCACCAACTGCTCGGTCTCGGCATCGAGACGGAAGCCCAGCTCGTCTTCCAGCCGGACTGCCCGCAGCAACCGCAGCGGATCGTCCCGGAAGATCGACGGGGACACGGCGCGCAGGACGTGCCATTCGAGGTCTTGCACGCCGCCAAATGGATCAACGAGATCGCCTCCGTCGAGCGGCTGCGCGATCGCGTTGATGGTGAAGTCGCGTGTGGAGAGATCGACTTCGATGCCGTTCTGAAGCGGCGTGAAGTCCACGGTTCGACCGTCGTCGAGGGCCACTCGCCACGCCCCGTGACGCTCGGACAGTGGAAAGACAGGCCGGCCGTAGCGCCGTGCCGCCGACTCCGGATCCCGGCAGGCGATGTCGACATCGACGACGGGTCTTGCAAGCAGCTCGTCCCGCACTGCGCCGCCGACGATCCACGCCTCTTCGCCCGCGAGTGCCTTGCGCGCGTTCCTAAGAGGTTCCAACATGATGTTGGATCGTCGCCGGGGTGCGTTGGGGGGTGCGAGCCAAGGACGCAGGGAGCGCCCAGGTGGAGACCCATATGGGCGCGACTGAGGACACCGGCTCGCGGCGCCCAGCGCGGCCCGGCGGCACAAGCCTCATCGTGTTGGAGCCTCTAGGCACCGACCACCGATCGCGCCGCCCGCCGGGGGCTCGAATCGACGCCGCAGACGATCTCGTAGTTGATCGTCTCCGCCACGGCAGCGTGCGCTTCCGCGAGCACGCCGTCTCCGATCAGCGTCACGGGCGTGCCCACGGCGACGCGCTCGGGCAACTCGACCGCAAGCGAATCCATGGAGATCGTCCCGACAACGCGGTGGCGTGCTCCTTCGACTGCAACCTCGGTTCCGGTCATGTCGCGACGGAACCCATCGGCGTACCCGATCGGGACGATGCCGATCCACGTCTGGCCCTCGGCGACGAATCGCCGGCCGTAGCCCGTGCTCTCCCCGGGAGCGAGCTGCTTGACCTGGGCCAGCCGGGACTCCCACCGCAACACCGGCTCGAGGCCGTCGTCGGCTGGATCGCCGCCGAAGGGCGAGAGACCGTAGAGCGCGATTCCACACCGGGCTGCGTCGAGGCGCGACTCGGGCAAGCGGAGGGCGGCGGCGCTGTTGGCCGCGTGTCGGGTCAGGTGCGAGTACCGTCTCGTAGCGCGGTCGAATCTCCGCACCTGCTCCTGCGCGAACTCGGGATCGGAATCCGCCGTCGCGAGGTGCGTCATCAGCCCCACGACCTCGACA
>JBKPFE010000274.1:0-1255 GCA_046728705.1 Actinomycetota bacterium | reverse complement strand
GCAGATCTGGCCGCCGCTCGTGGACTACGCCGGGGAGCGCGGCGTGAAGATCGCGATCGAGAACTGCCCGATGATCTTCAGCTACGACGAGTGGCCGGGCGGGACGAACCTTGCATACGCCCCGGCGATCTGGGACGAGATGTTCTCGGCCATCCCCACCGACAACTTCGGCCTCAACCTCGATCCCTCACACCTCGTCTGGCTGATGATCGACTACGAGCGTGCGGTCTACGACTACGGCGAGCGGATCTTCCACGCCCACGCCAAGGATCTCGAGGTGCGGCGCGACGGCCTCTACCGCCACGGGACGCTCTCGGGCGGGATCGGCTGGCAGGTGCCCCGGCTGCCCGGGCTCGGCGAGGTGCGCTGGGATCGCTTCATCGCGGCGCTCTACGCCGTCGGGTACGACCACGTCCTCTCGATTGAGCACGAGGACCGCCGCTTCGAGGGCGACGAGGAGCTGGTCAAGCGCGGCTTCTTGCTCGCGCGAGACGTGCTGCGCCCCCACATCGTCTAACGCGGGCACGTCCAGGGGCCTGGCCCCTGGACCTGCCCGTTGCGGAGGGAGAGGCGAGACAAATCCGTCACGGAGGTGCGTCGGATTGCAGGCGGCAGCTCACCTCGACGCCATGAGCTGGCTAGCGTCGGCGTATGCCTCGCCGCCCCCGCTGTCAGGCGCCTGGAGCGATCTACCACGTGACTTCCCGCGGCACGGAGGGACGAGACGTCTTCCTCGACGACCTCGACCGGGGGCTGTTCCTCGCGGTGCTGGGAGAGGTCGTGCTCGACCGGGGCTGGGTATGTCCCGCCTACTGCCTAATGACGAATCACTTCCATCTGGTGGTCCAGACTCCACAGGCCGACCTCGCGGTTGGGATGCATCGATTGAACAGCGCCCATGCGAACTCTTTCAACCGGCGGCACGACCACGTCGGGCACCTGTTCCAAAGCCGGTACGCCGCGGAACTAATCGAGCGTGAGTCACACCTTCTGGAGTCCTGTCGCTACGTTGTCCTCAACCCGGTTCGCGCGGGGCTGTGCCGGCGACCGGGCCGCTGGCAGTGGAGCAGCTATCGCGCGACCGCGGGCTATGTCCCCCCGCCGGAGTACCTCGCCGTCGACTGGGTCCTAGGGCAGTTCGGAAACGCCCCACGTCAGGCGGCGCTGCGCTACGTCGAGTTCGTCGCCGACGGCATCGGCGACGCGTCCGGCCGGGGGGGGGGGGGGGCGGGGGGGGGGACCGCCAGGACCGCCC
>JBKPFE010000204.1:0-1591 GCA_046728705.1 Actinomycetota bacterium | reverse complement strand
GCCCCAGTGGTCTCGGAGAAGAGCTACAGCCTGCTCGAGGACCGGAAGTACTCGTTCCGGGTGCATCCGGATGCCCACAAGACGCAGGTGCGCCAGGCCGTCGAGGAGCTGTTCGGCGTCAAGGTGCAGGCGGTGAACATCATCCACGTGCGCTCGAAGCCGAAGCGCCGCGGCCTCGTCCGCGGGCGCCGGCCGGGCTGGAAGAAGGCGATCGTGCAGCTCCGCGAGGGCGAGTCGATCGAGATCTTCGAAGGGGCTCAGGTCTAGGTATGCCGACGAAGAAGTTCAAGCCGACTAGTCCCGGCCGCCGCTTCATGACGGTTTCCGACTTTGCAGAGGTCACGAAGTCGGAGCCTGAGAAGAGCCTGGTCGAACCGGCCAAGAAGAAGGGCGGCCGCAACAACGCCGGCCGGATCACGACGCGTCACAAGGGCGGTGGCCACAAGCGCCGCTACCGCGTCGTCGACTTCAAGCGCGTCAAGGACGGAGTGTCGGCCAAGGTCGCCGCGATCGAGTACGACCCGAATCGCTCGGCCAACATCGCGCTCCTGCACTACGCCGACGGCGCGAAGGCCTACATCCTCGCACCGGCGCGGCTGCGGGTGGGCGCCGTCGTCGAGTCGGGGCCGACGGCCGACATCAAGCCCGGAAACGCCTTGCCGCTCCAGAACATCCCGACCGGGACGCTCGTCCACAACGTCGAGCTGAAGCCCGGCCAGGGCGGCAAGATGGCGCGGAGCGCCGGGTCCGGCGTCCAGCTGGTCGGGAAGGACGACGGCTCGGCGGTGCTTCGGCTACCCTCGGGCGAGCTTCGGCGCGTGGCGCTCACCTGCCGGGCGACGGTCGGCCAGGTCGGGAACGTCGACCACGAGAACATCACCGGCGGCAAAGCAGGGCGGAGTCGCTGGCGCGGCAAGCGGCCGACGGTGCGTGGCTCGGCGATGAACCCCGTCGACCACCCGCACGGCGGCGGCGAGGGCAAGTCGAAGGGCGGCCGCCACCCGGTGACCCCATGGGGCGTCCCGACGCTCGGCAAGCGGACGCGCCGCAAGCACAAGGAATCGGATCGTCAGATCATCCGGCAGCGCCGGAGAGGCAAGGAAAAGCGGTGAAAAATGCTCTGCATTTTTCACCGGAAGGTTTGTACCTCGCTTCGCTCGTAGGAGTTTCAAATTGAGTAGATCCAGCAGAAAGGGACCGTACGTCGAGGAACGGCTGATGAGCCGGATCGAAGCGATGAACAACTCCGGATCGAAGAACATGATCCGGACCTGGTCGCGCGCCTCGACGATCTTCCCGGAGATGGTCGGCCACACGATCGCCGTCTACGACGGCCGCAAGCACGTCCCGATCTTCGTCACCGAGCAGATGGTCGGCCACAAGCTCGGCGAGTTCGCGCCTACGCGCACGTTCCGTGCTCACTCCGGTGACCGGAAGACGGAGGTGAGGCGCTAGTGCCCCGCGCCCGCACGCCGGTCGTCGAGGAACGTCAAGAGGTGCGCGCGCAGGGGAAGTGGCTGCGCATCACGCCGCGCAAAGCGCGGCTGGTCGTGGACCACATCCGCGGCCGGACCGTGCCCGAGGCGCGGAC
>JBKPFE010000203.1:0-9105 GCA_046728705.1 Actinomycetota bacterium | reverse complement strand
CGCCGCGTTCGCCGGCGAGTGGGAGCGCCTGGAGCCGCTCCTGGCCCAGACGATCAGCGAGACAGGTCGGCGGATTGCAGCAGGCGGCTTCTACGACTTCGTGCGCACTCTGTCGCTCAAGCTGCGCGTCGACGCAGAGCGGGAGGAGTTCGGCATCGATCTCCCTCATTTTCACCGGGTCGAGGTGACGCTCGACCGCCCCCTGCTCCTGGTGCCGAGCGTGTACGTCTGGCCGCATGTCCACGTCAACTGCGACGAGCCTTGGCCGCTCAGCCTGATCTACCCGGCACCGTTCGTCGCCGAGGCGTCGCGGCCGGAGTTGCCTTCGGTGGAGCTCGTCGGGGTTCTGCGCGCTCTATCGGACCACACGCGGCTGCGAGCTCTCAAGCTGGTCGCGGACCAGCCGAGGTCGACACAGGAGCTCGCGCCGCTCGTGGGCATCTCGGAAGCGGGCCTCTCGAAGCATCTGCGGCAGCTCGCCGACGCTGGGATCGTCCGGTCGCGGCGCGAGGGCTACTACGTCCTCTACAGCTTCGTGCCCGAGCGGATCGACGCGCTCTCCGACGCCGTCCGGGAGTTCGTCAGGGGCGAATAGAAACGGCGAAGAGCGGCTGGTCGAGGCGGCCGGCGGGCCGCGATGCGAGCACGAAGGCCGCCACGGCGCGGCTGCCCGCGAACGACGTCGAGATGTAGTCGCCGACCATCGCCCCGCCGGCTTGGGCGATCCACGACAAGCGCATCGGTTGGGCGTTTAGCCGGCGAGGGGCGCTCCACGTGCTGCCGCGGTTCTTCGAGGAGACGAACTCGACGTTGAGCATGCCGCTGCGTGAAGCTGTGTAGTACGTCAGCGCGAGCCGCCCCGACTGAGCCGGGTCGGCCGCAACCCCTGGGATCACGCAGTCGGCTACGGCGGCGCTTGCCGGGATTCGACTCGGCGGCAGCCAGGTGATGCCGTCGGCCGAGGTGGACAGCACCAGGTCGTTCCGGCCGCACGCGATCCGGGTCCGGCAGTCTGGCCAGACGAGGTAGATCACACCGTCCTTGTCCACTTCGGCGCTCGGCAGCGGCGGAGCGCGGAGGCCGGGGATGGCCTTGAACGCCGTTGGTGAGACGGTGACGGGAGCCGAGAACGACCGGCCTCCGTCCCTCGAGCGCACCGCGGCAACCCGATCCTCGTCGTAGAACGGGACGACGAGGTCGCCGTCGGGCTGCACGACCGGTTGCGGCGCCGGAGCCCAGCGCCCGACGATCGACTTCCGGCCGGCACTCTCCGGCGCGGCGACCTGTGGCTCCCACGTCAAACCGCCGTCGCGCGAAGCCTGGAACTCGAGCTGCAGGCTCCGAAAGTCGCTGTACGTCGCGTAGCAGCTGCCGCGATGTGGACTCGTGGCGCCGTTGTCGCAGGTGATCCACTCCTTGTCGAGCAGGAGGTTCGGCTGCCACGGCGCCTCGACGACGCTGATCGGCGCGCTCCAAGTGACGCCGTCCGGCGACCGGCTGACGACAACAGCGGCCGCCTCGCCGGGGGAGAGCGCGAGCGACGCGATCAGCCAGACGCCGTGGAGGGCGTCGTAGGCGACGACCGGGTCGCTGGCGCGTTGCCAGCGCCCGGCAGGCGTCGAACGGACGGTCAGCGCGGGCAGGATGCCGGAGCGCCACATGCGCCCGGCGTCGGTCGAGGTCGCCCAGCCGGTGTTGACGGCGCCGCCGTCGCGAAAGCGGCCCGACTGGAAGGCGGCCACGACCGTGTTCCCCCACGCGAACGTGTCGGGCTCGGCGATGCTCGCGTGCTGCGCCGGAGCGCGATGCGGGTCGCGGGCGACGACGCGGGCCACCGTCTCGCAGTCGCGCGCGATGCGGTCGGCGAGGTCGGCGTTGACGAGGTCGGCTCGTCCGGGTCCGCAACGCACCGTATCGCGGCGTCCGCCGTCGACCTTGATCCGGTCGTTGCCGGATCTCGCGTCGATTCGGTCGGCGCGCGGGCCGCCGCGGAGGAAGTCGGCCTGCTTCGTGCCCTTGATCACGGCTGCGCCCGCGATGCCCCCGAACAGAAAGAGGGCCGCCGCACTGACCAGGACGACGCGACGGCCCATCCTCAGCTCAGACGCTGCCGGCGCGCCGAGGTTATTGAGTCAGGATTAAGGCGTCGACTGGGCGACGCCGACCAGAAGAGGCCGTGCCGATGAGGCATCGCTTGCGATGCCGATTGGAGGACACGCCGGCTTTGCCGGCGTGTCTGTCCGCTTTGCCGTTGCGGCCGTCTAAGGCCTGTCGCCGTCCGGCGCCATGAACGGGTAGCGATAGTCGGTCGGCGGGACGAACGTTTCCTTGATCGTCCGCGGGCTGACCCAGCGGATCAGGTTCCACATCGACCCGGCCTTGTCGTTCGTCCCCGACGCCCGCGCGCCCCCGAAAGGCTGCTGGCCGACGACCGCGCCGGTCGGCTTGTCGTTGACGTAGAAGTTTCCCGCGGCGTAGCGCAACTTCTCCTGGGCCTCCTCGATCGCCGAGCGGTCCTCGGAGAACACCGAGCCGGTCAGCCCGTAGGGCGCCGTGTTGTCGACCAGCACGAGCGTCTCGTCCCACTTCTTCTCGGGATAGACGTAGGTGGTGACGATCGGGCCGAACAGCTCCTCGCGCATCAGCTCCGAGTGCGGGTCGCTCGTCTCGAGCACGGTCGGCTCGATGAAGTAGCCCTCGCTGTCGTCGGTTCCGCCGCCGACGACGACCTCGGCTTTGTTCTTGACGGCGTTCTCGATCGCCTCGCGATGACCGGCGAACGCCTTCGCGTCGATCACGGCGCCCATGTAGTTGGAGAAGTCGGCGACGTCGCCCATGCGGATCGTCGAGACCTCCTTGACGAGGCGCTCGCGCAGCTCCGGCCAGAGGTTCGACGGCGCGTAGACGCGCGAGGCGGCCGAGCACTTCTGGCCCTGGTACTCGAACGAGCCACGGAGGATCGCCGTCGCGAGGGCCTCGACGTCGGCGGAGGGGTGGGCGACGATGAAGTCCTTGCCGCCCGTCTCGCCGACGATGCGCGGGTAGTTGCGGTACCCGGCGATGCTCTCGCCGATCGTCTTCCACATCGACTGGAAGACGGGAGTCGAGCCCGTGAAGTGGACGCCGGCGAGGTGCTCGCTCTGAAGCGCAGCGTTCCCGATCGTCGAGCCCTCGCCGTAGACGAGGTTGATCACGCCCGGCGGCAGGCCCGCCTCCTCGTACAGCCGCATCAGCCAGTAGGCCGAGTACGCCGCAGTCGAGGCCGGCTTCCAGACGACCGTATTGCCCATCAGCGCCGGGCTTGTCGGCAGGTTGCCCGCGATGGAGGTGAAGTTGAAGGGCGTGACGGCGAAGACGAAGCCCTCGAGCGGCCGGTACTCCATCCGGTTCCAGACTCCCTGCGAGGAAGCGGGCTGCTCCTCGTAGATCCGCGTCATGAAGTGGACGTTGAAGCGCCAGAAGTCGATCAGCTCGACGGCGGAGTCGATTTCGGCCTGGTGGGGCGTCTTCGACTGGTTGAGCATGGTCGCGGCGTTGAGCGTCGCGCGCCACGGGCCCGCGAGCAGCTCGGCGGCGCGAAGGAAGACGGCGGCACGGTCCTCCGATGGCCAGCGGTGCCAGTCCTCCCAGGCGTCACCGGCAGCCTCGATCGCACGTTCGACCTCGGCGGGACCGCCCTTGTGGATGTCCGCCAGGACGCTGGCCTTGTCGTGCGGCTCGACTGCCTCAAACGTGTCGCCCGTTCTGACCTCTTCGCCGCCGATGATCGAGGGGATGTCAAGGCGTTCCCCGCGCATCTGTTCGAGGCGGCGCTTCAGCTCTGCGCGCTCCGGCGAGCCCGGCGCGTAGTCCCGGATCGACTCGTTGACGGGAGGCGGGGGGCGGAAGATGCCGGGGGCGCTCATCGGCATGGATTGTAGATTCCTGGGAGTTGACGCTCTCGGAGGATGTCCGCAGCGAGTTGGCCGGGATCGCCCCCCGCCGCCAGTGCGACCGCCTCGCCGAGCTCTCGGCGCTTTTCCACACCGCCGGGCGGATCCATCTGCGCGGACGAGGTGAGGTCTCGCTTCACCTCGACCTTGCGAGCTCCGGGGTCGCCCGGCGGGCCTTCAGCCTCTTGCGCGGGTTCGGCGTCCCCTGTGAGATCAGGAGCTACCGGCGCCGGGCGTTCGGGGGCGAGACGCGTTATCAGCTCCACGTGTCTGGCCAAGACCGCGCGCTGCAGGTGCTGCACGAGGCCGGGGTCGTGAGCGCCAGGCTGACACCGCTGGATCGGCCGCCGCCACGAGTCGTCGGCCGCTCTTGTTGCCGGGGTGCGTATCTCCGCGGTGCGCTGCTCGGCGGCGGAAGCGTCTCACCGGGTCACCTGGAGATCCGCATGGAGCACCGGCCTGGTGCCGAGTTCATCGTCGAAGTGGCGGAGGCCGAAGGGATCAGGCTGTCCGTGCAGGCACGCGACAACCATTCGTCCGCCTACGCGAAGAGCTCGGAAACGATCGCCGAGGTGCTCGCCGCGGCCGGCGCGGCGAGTGCGGTTCTGACGTTCGTCGAACGGGGCGTCGTCGGGGCGGCGAAGTCGCGCGCGAACCGCCTCGCGAACTCGGATCACGCGAACCTCGTGCGCACGAGCCGGGCGGCAGGCACCCAGCTGCGGGCGCTGCGCCGGTTGCAACGGCGCGGCGCGCTGGCCCGGCTGCCGCAGCCGCTCCAGGAGCTCGCCGAGCTGCGGCTGGCGCATCCGTCGCTCTCGCTGCGCGAGCTGGGGCTCAAATGCCGCCCGCCGGCAACGAAAGCGACCGTCCACCGGCGCTTGCAGAAGCTGATCAGGTTGGCCGAGCCGTAGCCGCGAACTCATCGTGGCGCGAACCCCGACCACTGGCGGCGGGCCGCTAAGGCGTCGCTTGCGACGCCGTGTAGAGGCCGTGCCGGCTTTGCCGGTGCGGCCGTCTGATGCCCGACCGGCTCGCCGCGTGCCTGCGGCAGGCGGCGGGCCGGAGGGGAAGCTCCGAGGACGACCTCCCCCTCCAGTTAAACCGCGCTCCGGACCGTGGCGCCGAACGGGGTCTGAATTCGACGCCGGACGAGCGCAGACCCGCCGTGAACTGAGTATGACTGAAAGGCCTCCGCTCGCTCAAGCGAGCTGGGCTTGTCGCTATCTATTGATCCGCAGCGACGTCGAGAAACGCTTCGTTCGCGAGGTGTTCAGGGCCGCCCGAACCGTCACGCGGACCGAGTAGCGCCCCGGGCGGAAGCGATTGCTGATGCGAACGGTCCGGGAGCGGTAGGCCTTGACGGTCGAGCGCTTCCGCAGGACCCGGCGGTTGCCGCGGTAGAGAGCGGCTTCGACCCTCGCATCCTCCTGGGCGTTGACGACGAGAGCCAGACTGAGCGTGCGCGCCGGCAGCACCCGTTTCCTCGGGAAGCGGACTTTCGCACCTGTCACGGTGGTCGTGTGCCGCCACGAGCGCATGCGGCCCGGGCAACGGCCGCCGGTCTGGGCGACGGTGCCCTTGACGGAGTCGAACGAGGGTCGCCGGGAACCGTCGGCGCGGACGAGGGCGGCCTGCCAACGCTCGAGATCGGGCTCGTCACGGAGCAGGAAGAAGAGGACCGAGCGCACCGAGGCGTCGCAGGCGAGGTAGCGAATCGCCTGGTTGTAGATCCCCGCCTGGTTTGACTCGTTCGTCGTCCGCACGCTCTCCCGCCCGTAGTAGGCCCCCGCCGAGGACGGCACGATTCCAACCTGCCAGCCGAGCTCGTCGAGCCGGAAGGCGATGCGCCCGCGCGAAGTGCCTTCACCGAACGTGGGCTGGCGTGTGCCGCGGAACGCGTCCCAGAACGCTTGCTTGATCCGGCCGAGGTTCGGCACACCGGCGTTCGGCCAGCGGTAGCCCTTCGTGAGGCTATCCGTGTCCCGGTCGGGATACGGGTGGAACCCGAGCTCGTCCATGATCGGTCTCTGCCGCTTGGCGCGCCGGTAGGCCTTGCCGAGGCCGCTGATGAAGCGGACGGGCGAGATCGAGACATTGTCCTTTGCGCCGGGCGCGTCGTTGCCGCGCGGCGAGAGCCCGATGCCGATGACTGTGATCGCCGGATCGACCGCTTTGAGCGCGTCGTACGACCGGGCGAGCAGCGCGTAGTAGGCGGCGGGCGCGAGCTGAACGCCGTTTCGCCCGAACTGCGGCTGCCAGAAGCGGGGTTGATTCGGCTCGTTGCCGACGACGTAGTCCTTGACGGTCGGGAAGGTGCGTGCAAGCTGCTGCAGGAAAGCGGCGTACTGCGCTCCTGCCGTGTTCGGGTTCGCGGTGATCGAGCGCGCCTTGGCGGGCGCGACGGCGAAGATGACTCGGATGCCCCGCATGCTCGCGTACGACACGTAGGACTCGAGCGCTTGCTGTCGTTGGATCGTCGTCGGCGCGTCGGGATCCCATGTGATCGAGACCCGGTTCTCGCGCATGCCCAGATCGGCCAGGCTGTCGAAGAACCAGGGAGCGTTCTCCGGCGCTATCCCGAAGTCGTCGACGACGCCAACATCGATGGCCGAAGCGTCACCGGCCAGCACCATGGCGGCCATTAACGACGCGGTGAGCGCACACAGAGATTTCAGAGGTACCCCTTTCGGTTGCCAGAGTAGTGTTCGCGCCGGAGGCTCTAGCGCCTCCTTTTGTTCGAATAAAGTGAACCCGAGCGAACAGAGGGGAGCCATGGCCAAGCGCGTTGCTATCAACGGATTCGGACGGATCGGACGGAACTTTTTCCGCGCGTACCTGAGGCAGGAGCCGGACTTCGAAGTCGTCGCGCTGAACGACATCGCTCCAGCCGAGGTGCTTGCACACATGCTCAAGTACGACTCGAGCTACGGGGTCCTCGACGCCGACATCGGGCACGGGGACGGTGAGCTGACAGTCGACGGGAAGTCGGTCAGGGTAACCTCCGAGCGCGACCCCGCGGCGCTGCCCTGGGGCGATCTCGGCGTCGAGGTCGTAGTCGAGTCCACCGGGCTGTTCACCGACCGCGAGGGCGCGGCCCAGCACATCGAGGCGGGTGCCAAGAAGGTCGTGATCTCAGCGCCGGCGACCGATCCCGACGTCACCATCGTCCTCGGCGTGAACGACGATGTCTACGACCCCGAGCAGCACGACATCATCTCCAACGCTTCCTGTACCACGAACTCGGTGGCCCCGATGGCCAAGATCCTCCTCGACGAGTTCGGGATCGAATCCGGCTTCATGACCACGATCCACGCCTACACGACAGAGCAGCAACTCCTGGATCAAATCGCGTTGACCCGTAAGGGCAAGGCCGATCTGCGCCGGATGCGAGCTGCGCCGCAGAGCGTCATCCCCTCGACGACCGGCGCGGCGAAGGCGACCTCGCTCGTGATCCCCGAGCTGAAGGGAAAGCTGGACGGGATGTCGATGCGCGTCCCGGTCCCGGTCGGCAGCGTCACCGACCTCGTCTGCGTTCTGTCGCGCGACGCGACCGTCGAGGAAGTCAACGAGGCATTCCGCGGCGCCGCTGGGGAGGATCGCTGGACCGGGATCGTCCAGTACACCGACGAGGCGCTCGTCTCCGCCGACATCGTCGGCAACTCGCACTCGCTGATCCTCGACGGCCTGTCGACCATGGCAAACGGGCGCATGGTCAAGGCCATCGGCTGGTACGACAACGAGTGGGGCTACAGCTGCCGGCTCGTGGACGTGGCCGAGAAAGTCGCGGCGTCGGTCGGCGCCCCGGTTGGCGCGTAAACCCAGGTCGGTCCGCGACGCCGACGTCGCGGGCCAGCGCGTGCTCGTCCGGGTCGACCTGAACGTGCCGCTCAAGGACGGGCAGGTCGCGGACGACACGCGGATTCGCGCCGCGCTGCCGACGCTGGAGCTGCTCCTCGAGCGGGAGGCGACAGAGGTCGCAGTCTGCTCGCATCTCGGGCGGCCGAAGGGGTTCGATTCGGCGCTCTCGATGCGTCCGGTCGAGGAGCAGGTGCGTGAGCTCGTCCCGGACGAGCGGCTGGTCGTACTCGAGAACACTCGGTTCGATCCGCGCGAGACGGAGAACGACGAGTCGTTCGCGCGCGAGCTCGCCGATGGTCGCGACCTCTTCGTCAACGACGCCTTCGGCTCCGCGCACCGCGCGCATGCGTCGACCGTCGGCGTTGCGAAGATCCTTCCTGCCTACGCCGGGCTGCTGCTCGAACGGGAGTTGGAGGAGCTCGGGAAGCTGCTCGGTGAGGTCGAGCGGCCGTTCGTCCTGGTCTCGGGCGGAGCCAAGGTCGAGGACAAGCTGGGCGTGCTCCAGAATCTCGGCGGGAAAGCGGACGAGGTGCTGATCGGCGGCAAGATGGCGGAGGAGGTGCGGGAGTCGAATCCTCTCGACTTCGAAGTCGTCCTGCCGCGCGACGTCGTCGCGGCGTCCGCCTTCGAGCCCAACGCGGTGACCAAGATCGTGCCCTATGAAGAGCTGCCGGAAGGCTGGCTCGGCCTCGACATCGGCCCGGAGACCCGCGCCGACTTCGGCGAGCGCATCCGGCGCGCGCGAACGGTGTTCTGGAACGGTCCGATGGGCGTGTTCGAGTGGCCACGGTTCGCGGACGGGACGAAGGCGGTGGCCGAGGCGGTTGCCGACGTCGACGGGTTCAGCGTCGTCGGCGGCGCGGATTCCGTGCGCGCGCTTCACGAGGTCGGGCTTGCCGATCGCGTGTCCTGGGTCTCGACCGGCGGGGGAGCGGCGCTCGAGTTCCTGGAGGGCAAGGAGTTGCCCGGCGTCGAAATGATCCCGGAGGCTTAGGGTGCACCGATGCTGATCGCCGGCAACTGGAAGATGCACAAGACGGCCACGGAGACGGCTGACTTCTGCCGAGCGCTCCGCGACGAGCTCGCCGACCTCGAGGGCATCGACGTTGCAGTCTGTCCGCCGTTCACCGGGCTCGCGCCGGCGGTGCAGGCGCTGGCGGACACCGAGATTGCAGTCGCCGCCCAGAACGTCCACTGGGAGCCCGACGGCGCGTACACGGGAGAGATCTCGGCGCCCATGCTCATCGACCTGGGCGTCTACGGCGCCATCGTCGGCCACTCGGAGCGCCGGCAGTACTTCGGCGAGACAGACGAG
>JBKPFE010000116.1:0-5875 GCA_046728705.1 Actinomycetota bacterium | reverse complement strand
CCCGCAGCTCGTGACGCGGCCCCACGAAGTCGGGTGCAGTACCCCACCGATGCGCGGTCACAGGCGGCTCTCGATCAGCGCACGCCAGCGGGCCCCGAGCACATCCTCGCTCGCGTGTTCGCGGTAGACGGCGTGGCCACCCTCGGCCAGGCGGCTTGGGAGTTCCGGGTCGGCCGTCAACCGGCGCAGTGCGTCGGCCAGCGCCTCGGGATCGCCGGGCGGTACGAGCAGCGCACTCTCGCCGTCGGCGAGCAGCTCACGCGCCGCGGGCGTGTCTGCGGTCACGAGCGGCACGCCGCAGGCCAGAGCCTGGAACGCCTTGTTCGGGATTACGCGCCGAGCCTTGTCCGAGGTCCCGAAGATCCCGAGTGCGCACCCAGCGCGGTGGAGCTCGCGGGGAAGCTCCTCGTACTCGACCCAGCGGACCCACTCGACGTTCGGCGGCCGTGACAGGAGCAGGCTCTCGAGCTGACCGCTCCCGATCACTCGGAACCTGAGCTCCGGCGCGAACCGTGCCGCTCCGAGAATCGTCTCGGGCCCGTGGAGGGGGATCAACTTCCCGACGAAGACCGCGGTGGCGGGCTCTTCCGGTGCCCAGCCGTGCCGGAAGACACTCTCCTCGGCGCCGACGAGGCAGACGGCGAATCGCTCCTCCGGCAGCCCCGCGAGCTCGGCGAGGAAGTCCGCGTTCGCCTGCGTGTCGGCGACGACCACGTCCGCTCCATGCAGCGCGCGGCGGTCGATCTTCGCGAGCAGCCGAGCGGGCATCGAGCCCGGGCGGAACCGGGCGCGGTCGCCGACAAGCGTGTCGACGAGCGACACGAGCGGGTTGAAGACGACCGGGCCACTGCGGGCGACCCGTCGGGCGGCGGGCAGGTCGAGGTGGCCGGGATAGCCGACGATCACGGCGTCCGCCTCGACTCGAGGTCGACGAAGGAGGCGCGCTTGCGCGACGGCGAGGCGCAACGCGGTGCTCACTCCCGCACGCCACTTCTGCCCCTGACCCTCCCAGACGGGCACATGGCGCTCGACGACCTCGACGCCCGCGTGACGGAGGCAGGAGATCACCTGGGCGTTGCGGGGATAGCGCCGCTCGTACGTCCCGAAGTAAAGGACCCGCACTAGTGCCCCACGCGAGCTACCGGGAGACCGGTTCGCGGGCGCTCGGCGTGAGCACCTCCTCGACGTGCAGGTCGTGCGCGGTGCCTGCCCGCTCCTCGTGGTGGCTCGTGATCAGCTCGCTGAGCAGGCCGAGCGAGAAGAACTGAAGCCCGACGACGACGAGCAGGACGCCGAGCGTGAGCAGGGGCCTGTGCCCGATCGCCTCGCCGGAGAGCTTGAGCACGGTCAGGTAGGTGAGCACGATCGTCCCGATCGCGCCCAAAGCGAGACCGAGGCTCCCGAACAGGTGCAGCGGTCGGTGCCGGTACCGGCCCATGAACCAGACGGTCAGAAAGTCGAGGAAGCCGCGTAAGTAGCGCTCGGCGCCGTAGCGCGACTTTCCGTGCTCACGCGGCCGGTGGTTGACGACGAGCTCGGCAACGCGGTAGCCGCGGTCGTGGGCCAGCACGGGCAGGAAGCGATGCAGCTCGCCGTAGATGCGTAGGTTGCGAACGACCTCGGCTCGGTAAGCCTTGAGCCCGCAGTTGAGGTCGTGCAGCCGGACACCGGACACGCGGCCGACCACGCCGTTGAAGATCCGCGAGAGGATCCGTCGAGAGAGAGGATCCCGTCGCTGCGCCTTCCAGCCGGACACGAGGTCGTATCCCTCATCGAGCTTCGCGAGCAGGCGCGGAATCTCGGCCGGGTCGTCCTGGAGGTCGGCGTCGATCGTCACGACCACGTCGCCGTCGGCGTGCCGAAAGCCGGCCGCGAGCGCCGCGGCCTTGCCGAAGTTGCGACGCAGCCGGACGACCTTCACATTCGGCGCCAGGGCATGGAGTCGGGTCAGGGCGGCGAGGGAGCCGTCGGTCGAGCCGTCGTCGACGAACACGGCCTCCCAGGGCCGCACGAGCGGTTCGAGTGAGAGGCGGAGCTCCTCGTAGAGCGGCTCGATGCTCCGCTCCTCGTCGTGGACCGGGACGACGACGGAGATCACGGCAGTAGCTTATGCGTGACTTTGGCGGAGCTCTTGTCACTCGAGGAGGCCCAGAGCCGCATCCTCGCTCGCGTCGTGCGCCTGCCGCTCGAGCAGGTAGACCTCGGGGAGGCGGCGGGCCGCTTCTCGGCAGAGCCTGCGACGGCTCGAATCGACCTTCCCCCCTTCGACGCCTCCGCCATGGACGGATTCGCGGTGCGCACCGAGGACACGCCGGGGCAGCTCCCGGTCGGGGAGCGAATCGCGGCCGGCCGCCCCGCGTCGCGTGCGCTTCGCGCCGGCGAAGCGATGGGGATCGCCACCGGCGCCGCCGTGCCGGAAGGAGCCGATGCCGTCATACCGCTCGAGTATGTTGTCGATCGTGACAACACGATCGAGGTCGCTGGGCGGGTCGAGGCGGGAGCGAACATCCGCCCGCGTGGGGGCGACCTTCGTGCCGGCACCGTGGTCGTCTCAGCCGGCGCCCGGCTGGGTCCCGCTCAGCTCGGCGCGCTCGCCGCCGCCGGCGTGGCCGACATCTCGACGACGGCGCGTCCGCGAGCCGCCGTGCTCTCGACCGGGAGCGAGTTGCGCCGTCCGGGAGAGATGCTCGCGCCCGGCCAGATCTACGAGGTGAACAGCGTGCTCCTCGCCGCTCAGCTCGCGTCGGCGGGAGCCATGGTCGAGCAGCTGGACGCGGTGGCCGACGACGAGGACGCGCATCGGTCGGCGCTCGAACGGGGGCTCGAAGCCGACGTACTCGTCACGTCGGGCGGCGTGTCGGTCGGGCCGCACGATCTCGTGCGCTCGGTCGGCGCCCAGCTTGGGGTCGAGGAGGTGCTGTGGGGCGTGGCCGTCAAGCCGGGCAAGCCACTCTGGTTCGGAGTGCGGGGGGAGACGCTCGTCTTCGGGCTGCCGGGCAACCCGGTCTCGGCGCTTGTCTGCTTCGAGCTCTTCGTGCGTCCCGCCCTACTCTCGCTCCAGGGCGCGGCTGATCCGTTGCCGCGCTTCGAGCCGGGGAGACTGGCGCGAAGCGTGCGCCCGAATGTCGTCCGCACGGAGCTCGTCCGGGCTCGGTCGCGGGTGGTCGATGGTGAGGTCGAGCTGGAAGCGCTGGAGGGTCAGGACTCGCACATGATCGCGCGGGCTGCGGGCGCGGACGCGCTCGTCCTCGTTCCCGCTGGCGAGGCGGAGCTGGCAGCGGGCTCTAAGGTCAGCTTCCTACGGCTCGCTTGAGCGGCCGCTCCCGGCCGCGGTTGAGCAGCAGTAGGAGCAGTCGGCGCACGAGCTCGCGGAGCGGCCCCCGCGGCGGCCGCTCCCGTGCGCTTGGGTACGGGGCGTACCGCCCGGTGTTCACCGCGGCCAGCTGTCCAGCGGCGGCGAGCCAGGCGAGGCCGATGGCGATCGAAGGGATCGGGACGTACCCAAGCGCCGCAAGCTGGACGACGTACCAGGGCGCGTCGGTGCCAAGCTCGAAGCGCCACGCGAACGAGCCGATGAGCAGGAGCGGGCCGGCGAGGCCCGTCGCAAGCACCGCGCCGCGAAGCCAGATCGGTCGGTAGCGCACCTGCGGCAGCCAGAGCCAGGCGTGGAGTGAGGGAAGCACGAAGATGAGCGCGAACGGGTTCGTCGCCACCGTCAGCAGCGCGACGACGCCGAGCACGAGAAGCGCAGCGGTCTGGCCGGCGAGCTCCTCCTCGCTGCCGACTGCTCGGCGCGGCAGAAGACGCTCACGAACGACGAACCAGCCGGCGAGTGAGAGCGAGGCGAGCAATCCCAAGGCGAGGAGCGGAGGGTCGCCGGCGAAGTCCGTGTCCGGCGATGGGGGCCTGGCCTCGCCGTCGCCCCACACCCCGAGCAGCGCGAGCAGGCCGAACACCGCGCCCGTCCACAGCCAGAAGACCAGTCTGCTGCGGTAGCTGCGCAGCGCAGGCGCAAGCGGGATTCGACGCCGCCGGCAGCGGGCGAACAGGTCGACGACAGTCAGCAGGAACGGGAGCAATGCGGCGATCAGGACGAGCTTGATCGCCCAGCCGCGAATGATCCGCGGGCCGAGCCAGATGTAGGTCGCCGTCGAGCCCGGCAGGGCGCCGCCTTCGTCGAGCGAGCCGAGGATGCCCTCGGCCGCTCCACCGGCCTGCCCGATCCGCTGCTCGACCAATGCGCCGAGCGTGTCTGTGCCGGGCCGGGGTGGACGCTCGTCGGCCGACGTTAGCGTCACCGCAGGCACACCCCGGCCGACAAAGGGCGCTTGCTCGTAGAAGCTGAAGGGGAAGGCGAGATCGATCAGCTGTCCGAATGCGGTAGTCCTGCGGGGCTCCATTCCCCCGCGCTGCTCGACCCGGCTTGCCGCGGTCTGAATGAAGGTCGGGTCGGGCGAACGGGGCCGATCGCCGGCGATCTCGATCCGGAGTGGGCGCCGGCCGCCGACGGCGACGAGGTTGACGACCGCCTCGAGCCGGTCGCGGTAGGACGAGCGCTCGAGGAATCGCACCGCGCCGAGACCGCCGAAGGCGCCTCCGTCCGTGGACAGAAAGACGATTGTGTGTGCGGGGGTGATCGCGGCGGTGTTGGCGCGAAGGCCGTAGCCACGCGCCAACTCGAGCAGCGCCCCGGTTCCTGACGCGTTGTCGTTCGCGGCGGGACTGATCCCGACGTTGTCCCGGTGGGCCATGACGACGAGCGTCTCGTTCGAGCGCCCTGGCACGACCGCGTAGACGTTCTGGAGGGACAGAGACCCTCGCCCCGGAATCGAAGCCTCGAACCGATCGCGTTGGACGCGGAAGCCGTAGGAGCGGAACCGCTCTGCGACCCAGTCGGCGCCGTTGGCCGCGTCATCTCCACCCGGCTGGCGGAACGGCGACTGGAGTGCCAGCTCGCGCGCCGCCTCCACCGCCGCCTGCTGGTCGAAGGCGGCCGGAAACGACGACGGCGGCAGCTCGTCCGGTGTTGCGACCGTGAACGCCGCAATGAGCAGCGGGATCGCAACGAGCAGCGCCGTGCCACGGTACGTCCGCCCGTTTACGGGCCGTTCGATCGAGCCGGGCCGCGGCCGCCTCGGCGCAGGTGGGGGCCGGAGCGCCGCCATATCCCCGGGCTATAGTAGGGAGGGCCGGTCGGCTGCGCCGACGCCCGGCGGAGAAACGCCCGTGCCCGATTCCTCGACCATCCTCCTCGTCGACGACGAGGATTCCGTCCAGAAGCTCCTGTCGTACCCGCTCGAGCGGGACGGATTTCGCGTGGTTGCTGCACGGGACGGCGAAGAGGCGCTGGCGAAGTTCGCGGCCGAGCCCGTGGATCTCGTCGTCCTCGACCTGATGCTGCCGAAGCTGGACGGGTTGGAGGTCTGCAAGCGCCTTCGTGCCCAGAGCACCGTGCCGATCATCATGCTGACGGCGCGGGACGACGAGTTGGACAAGGTGCTCGGGCTCGAGCTCGGCGCCGACGACTACATCACGAAGCCGTTCTCGATCCGCGAGTTCAGAAGCCGCGTGCGCGCGCTGCTCAGGCGGGCATCGCTCCCGTCGCTGCTCGATCAGCGCCGCCAGGATGCAATCGAGGTCGACGGGCTTCGAATCGACCCGGCGCGTCGCTCGGTCGAGGCCGACGGCCGGCCGATCCAGCTTACGTACGTGGAATTCGAGCTCTTGCGGACGTTGGCGGCGAACCCCGGCCGGGTCTTCAGCCGGCGGCGTCTGCTCGAGTCGCTCTGGGGCGACTCGGCCTACCGCGAGCCGCGCACGATCGACGTCCACGTCCGGCACCTGCGCGAGAAGCTCGAGCGCGACCCGGCCGAGC
>JBKPFE010000009.1:0-3938 GCA_046728705.1 Actinomycetota bacterium | reverse complement strand
CGACGATCGACTGCCGGATGAACGCGGCGTCCTTCCCCTGCAGAGCTTCACTGAGGTCGGGCCCGACGCTGCCGGACGATCCCGCCGGGGCGAAGGTGTGGCATGCCCCGCAGCCGGCGCTCGCGAAGACGGCCTTTCCCGCCTCGGGCGACCCTGACGGCTGCTCGGTCGTCGTTGTCGTCGTTGTCGTGGTCGTCGTCCCAGTCGAAGGAGGGGGCGGCTCAGGCGTCGTTTCGCCCGGCGCTTCGGTCTCGGGGTGCTCCTCCTTGGCGAAGACCTCGACGGCGCCCAGCATCGCGATCGTGAGGATCGCCGTCACGAGGATGAACGGCACGAGCCCGCGCCGTCCCGGGAAGTCGGGGTTCCCGCGGGGAATCACCAGCGCCGCGAGCAACGCGAAGGCGATGAAGACGGCCGCCGTCCCCGCGAGCCCGAGCTTCTGGTTCGTCGTCAGCGCCAGGAGCACGGCCGGAACCTACCGCAGCGAGGTGAGATACCACGCGATGGTGCGATGCCGGGCTAGCTGGACTGACTACACACCTGCGAGACGGCTGATTGCGTCCGGGCCTCCGGCGAGGCTTGTGGTCGACCAAGACCAGCTTCGCCGAGGAGGCCCGGACGTCTGACGCAGTCTGCCCACCCCGACGGATGCGTTACTCGCTCGAGTCGCGCTGTCGGATCGTGTCCGCAATTCTTGCTGGTGGGAGCCCGCAGGCGGCTGCGGCCGCGTGCGGCGCAAGCCGCGCCACCGGCTACCGGCTCTGGCGCCGCTACTGCGAGGGTGGCTGGGCCGCACTCGCTGATCGGCCATCGAAGCCGATCCGGCAGCCGCGCCGGCTCCCGCCCGAGGCGGAGCGGGAGATCCTGGCCTGGCGCGAGCATCTGCGCGCCGGCCCGGCGGTGATCGCGGCGGTGCTCGAGCGGCCGACCTCGACCGTCGGCAAGGTGTTGCGCCGCGCCGGCTGCTCGCGTTTGTCCAGACCTGGCCGCGAGCATGGTCGGCGCTACGAGCGCGCCCGTCTCCGCAGCCGCGGCGCTCGCTGGCAATACCTGCACGTCGCGATCGACGACCACTCGCGCCTCGCCTACTGCGAGCTGCTCGCTGGCGAGGACCGCTACGCCTGCGGCGCCTTCCTCCGCCGCGCCGTCGCCTGGTATCGCGAGCGCGGCATCGTCGTCGAGCGCGTGCTCACCGACAATGCCAAGGCCTACCACTCGCACCGCTGGCGCGAGACCTGCGCCGAGCTCGCCATCAAGCGCCGCTACACCCGCCCCTACGCACCCTGGACGAACGGAAAGGCCGAAGCCCTGATCAAGACGCTGCTGCGGGAATGGGCGTACCGCTTCGCCTACCCAACCAGCGAACACCGAGGCCGTGCACTCGCCGGCTTCACCAGGTGGTACAACCGACGACCACCGCACGGCTCGCTCGGCGGCCGGCCGCCGATCAGCCGCGTCTCACACCTGTGTGGTCAGTACAGCTAGCCCGCCCAGTGAATCGCGCAGTAGGCATCGCGCGCGGTGCTGCCGCCGGTAAGCGGCAGGTACCGCGTGGCTGTCCGGATCGCGCTCGCCTGCGATGCGGCGTAGCCCTCGATCTCCTGAGCGACCTGCTCGCGCGCCTCGGGCGTCGGCGCCTGCGCGAGCAGCTCTGCATGCCGCCAGGCCGTCTCGCGCCAGCTCACGATCGTCTGGAAGAGCACGAAGTCGTCGAGGGTTGTCGGCGGGTTGCCGTCGTCGATCGTCGGGTCGAAGCGCCGGGCGATCTCGGCGATGACGTCGTCAGTGACGCGGTTGAGGATCTCGTTCACGCGATCGTGATCCAGTTTCCGGCTGCTGCCGTCCGGCCTGACAAGGCCGATGCTGTAAAGAACAAACGGGAGGTCGCGCTGAACATGCGCGTTGATCCCGAGGAGCAGGTTGCCGTTCGCGGAGACAGCTCGATCGCTCGCCGCGTCGAACGCGACTCGCCACGCCGGCGGGACCTCCGTCATCCGCCCGGCCTCCCAGGCGTCCTGGGCAGCGAAGTAGTAGCGCGCGAAGATGACATCCTCATGGTTGACGAATGCGGTGTCATCGAAGAACGCGGGCGATTCGACGGTCCGCCGGTACTCCTCGGTCACGCGCAGGTAGGTGAGGGCGAAGATCGCATCGTGGTCACACGAGGACGCGAGCGGTTCGAACCGGGTCCTCATCTCGCGAATGACCTTGTCGACGCATTTGACCCGCCCGGCGATACAGTCGTCCGGGCTCGTCACGTCGTAGGGAAGCGAAAGTCCCGGCAGGAGTGCGCTCCAGCCAACGAACGGCGGATCCTCGGCCACGGCCGCAACTGGGCGCACAAGCGCGAGGAGAACGAGCGCCAGAACCGCGAGCCGCATGCTTGATCGGAGATGCATCTTGTCTTACCCTCGGGTCTGCCCGATCACGGAGAAACCCTAACCCGGGAGAAACGGTTTGTGAACCGGCGAGGGCGGGAAGACCAGAATTCGCCGGCCTCGTCCGTCGAGAGAGGGAGTTGTTGTCTGTGGCCACGCCCGAGCTCGTCCGTACGCGAGACACACTCGCCGGCGCGGGTGCCGCTGTGGGGGTCCGCGCACCGTTTGAGGCCGTGGAGGAAGCAGTCGGGGCGCTCGGGCGGGAGCCCGGTCTCGTTCTGATCTTCCCGACCGGCGACCTCGATCCTCAGGAGGCGGCGACGCAGGCTCAGGCGGCGGCGGGAAACGCGCGCGTCGCCGGGATGACCGGGACCGGTGCGATCACGCTCGACGGCGCGATCGAGAGTGGCTGCTCGGCGGTCGCGTTCGACTCCTCACTCCCCGTCGGAATGGGCACCGGGGCTTCCCACGATCCGCGTACCGCCGGGCGCGCGGCCGCCGCCGAGGCGTTGTTTGGCGTTGACCGCGACCCAAGCTATGCCGTGCTCCTCCTGTTCGTCGACTCGGAGTCGGGCGATCAAGCTGAGATCGTCGCCGGCGCATACGAGGTCGCGGGTGGGCGCATCCCGCTAGCGGGAGGAGCCGCCGGCGGCCGGGCCATGGCCCAGTTCGCCGACGGCGAGCCATTGTCGGGGAGCGTGGTCGCTGTCGCCCTCGTCAGCCAGACGCCGATCGGGCTCGGCATTGCGCACGGCTGTGTGCGGCGCGGAGCGCCATCGATCGTCACCCGCTCGCGCGGTCCGGTTGTCCTCCAACTCGACGGCCGTCCCGCCGAGGCTGTTTACCTCGAGAAGCTCGGGATGAGCGACGTCCCATTGAGCGACGCCGATTTCGAGGCAATCGCAATGGCCCATCCGCTTGCTCAGCCGGAGCTTCGCGGTGATGTCCGTCCACGATACGTGCGCGGCCGCGCGCCGGGAGGCGGTCTTATCTGCGCAACGAGCATCGAGGCGAACGCGCCCGTGGATGTCTGCGAACACAAGCCCGAGGCGATCGTTCGGAGTGCGATGACGGCGGTGGACGACGCCCTGCGGCAGCTTTCCGGCCCGGCCGAAGCCGTCCTGCTCTTCGACTGCGCCGCAAGGAGTGCGTGGTTCGGCAACCCGCTCGCCGCGCGGGAAGTCGAGTCGCTCATCTCTTCCTTCGGCGATCCTGCGCCCGCACTCGCGGGGACCTACACGCGGGGAGAGATCGGGCGAGTCCGCGGTGCGAAAGGAGACCGCAACTATAGCCTCGTCGTCGTTGCACTCGGCTCAACGCCGTGACCGCGGCGACGAGCTGGTTCGGCGCTTCGTCGAGGCGGCGCGGCGCGCACAGCTCGTCACGATCGTCAACCTCGCCCGTTCGGAAGCCGAGCTGGGCGAGCTTTTCACCGCCGAGGTTTGCGAGGCGTTCGAGGCCGAGATCGCGTTCGTCCTGGCAGCACGTGACGGCGGAGCCGCCCGCACCCTCGTAGGCGCCTACGGACTGACGCCTGATCAGCGTGCGGACCTCCTCGAT
>JBKPFE010000188.1:0-4889 GCA_046728705.1 Actinomycetota bacterium | reverse complement strand
GTCGTCCTCGACGAGCCTGACGTCGTGCTTGCGAGTGTCGATTCCGACCGCTTCCAGGGAGCTGAAGTACTGGTCGAGGATGTCCTCGGGCGCCGGCTTGAGGACGACCTGGAGCTGGTAGTAGTGCTGGAACCGGTAGGGGTTCTCGCCGTAGCGCCCGTCGCTCGGCCGGATGGAGGGTTCGACGTAGACGGTCCGCCACGGCTCCGGGCCGAGGCAGCGGAGGAAGGTCGCCGGGTTGAAGGTTCCCGCCCCGAGCTCGGTGTGGTACGGCTGCATGACGACGCACTCGCGCTCGGCCCAGTAGGCCTGGAGCGCGGCGATCATGTCCTGGTAGTTCAGGGCCACGGGTCGGGCAATCCTACTGACGGGTGTTTGGACTCACGAGCGGCGGGAAACGCCCTGCATATGGCTGAAACGCGTGAAGTTCACGTCGCCGAGGTCAAGGCGCACGAGACTCGTTCCGGGAACACGCGCTACGTCCTCGTCGACGAGGACGGCAACGAGTACTCGACCTTCCGAGAGCCGATCGCCCGGAAGGCGGTCGAGGCCGAGGGCGGCCGCGCGCGGATCCGCTTCCACGAGCAAGAGCGGAACGGCTTCACGAACGTCTACCTCGATGCGGTCGAGCCGCTCGAGGAAGCGGAGCCCGAGGAACGCGAGGACCGCCAGGCCGAGGAGGCCGCTTGGGACGCGGCGATCGAGGCCGCGCCGTGGCTGGTGGGCGGCGAGCCGAAGCGGAAGGTGCCGGCGGATCAGCTCTTCGAGACGCTGAAGCCGTTCAAGGACCGCGTCGCCGAAGACATCAAAGACTAGGCCGACAGCGTCTTCAAGCGGAAGCCGCCGTGGTACTCGTAGGACGAGGCGATCACGGACAGCGCCTCGCGCGCCGCCCGCGCGCTCAACCCTACGTCCGCGGCGGCCGCGAGCGGGCTCCGGAGCAGCCCTTCGATCCCGCGCAGCCCGGCCGGTGAGAGCGGGATCGCGTCGTCCCGGCAGTTCGCGCAGACCGCGCCTCCGGCCCGCGGCGAATAACCAACCAGCCCCACCTCCGCACCGCACTCCGCGCAGCTCGTCAAGTGCGGCAAGTAGCCCGAGAGCCACAGCAGCTTGAGCTGGAAGCTGAGCCCGAGCGGATCGGCCGCGGCGCGCTCCCCCGTCCTCGGCTCGGCCTCGTCGAGCAGGTCGAGGAAGCGGGTCAGCGCCTGGAAGGCGCGGGGGTTTGCCTCCTGCTCGGGAAAGAGCCGCAACATCGCCTCGAGCGCGACGAAGCCGACGCCGAGGCGGTAGGAATCCTCACGCGCCGAGCGGTGGGCACGCACGAGGTCGACCCCCGTGACCGTGTGCAGCTCGCCCGTCCCCTCGTGCAGAACGAGCTCGACGTGGCTGAGCGGCTCGAGCCGCGCGCCGAACCGCGACTTCGTCCGCCGGATCCCCTTGGCGACCGCGCCGACCCGACCGCGCTCCAGCGTATAGAGGTGGAGCACGCGGTCGGCCTCGCCGAACCGCAGCGAGCGCAGGACGACCGCTTCGGTCTTGTAACTGCGGCCCGCCACGCTGCAAGTGTAGAAGCGCCGCCCGTCGGGAAAATGCGCCTCATGGCACGGGTGCGGCTCTACACGACGCGCTGGTGCGGCTATTGCGTCCGTGCGAAAGCGCTCCTGGAACAACGCGGGATCCCGTACGAGGAGATCTCACTCGACGACGATCCCGCGTTCCGGCAGACGATCTACGACCTGACCGGCCGCTGGACCGTGCCGCAGATCTTCATCGACGACGAGTCGATCGGCGGCTACGTCGAGCTCTGGCGTCTCGATCAGAGCACCGGCCTCGACAAACTGGCCGCCTAGCGAATCGTCACCGGGGTCCCGATTCGCATCAGGCGATCGAGGCGGCGGATCGAGGGATTCGGCAGGCGGACGCAGCCGTGCGAGACACGTCCAGGCAGGATCTCGGGCTGGTTCGTTCCGTGGATCCCGATGAAGCCCCCGCCCGGCCAGTCGGTCAGCACCGATGAGCGGCCGTTCGTCCCGAAGGCGATCGCCCCGTAGATGGGATCGGTAAAGCCCGTCAGCCGCTCGCGGATGTAGAACCGCCCGGCAGGCGTCGGCCAGCTCGGCTCTCCGACGCCGACGACCGAACGAAAGATCGGGCGGCCGCGGCGGAAGAGCGTGACCCGGAAGCGGGCGCGGTCGATGACGAGATGGGTGTCCACGGTCCGAAAGCTCGCGACGGCATTCCTCGGAATCCACCCGGACGATCCGTTCGGGAGAACCGGCAGTCGCACTTGCAGCCAGTAGCGGCCCGCCCGGTCGATCCTTCCACCGAGGAGGTAGACAACGTGCGGGACGTGCTCAGGCGTCTGTGCGCGAAGGCGGGCGACGACCCTGGCCGAGTCGCTGGGCCGCGCTCGCGCTTCGACGGAGTGCAGCAGCGTCGCGCTCTGTGAGCGGCCGTTCACGTTCGAGAGCCGGAACGTGCGGCCTGCGCGCCGGCCGACGTGGACGTAGAGCGTCACCCTGGGTGCCTTCGCCTTGCCGGCGCCGGCGCCGAAGGAGAGTGTCCATTCGCCTGCCTGCTGCGCGGAGGGACGCCAGCGGAGAATTGCCTTGCCCGGCGCTTTGGCGACGAGCCGGAGTCGGGCGCCGGCGGGGAGCCGGTCGGCGAAGATCTTCACCGACGAGCCGAGAGGCCCAGAGGCCTCGAACGGGATCCGGAGTTGCTTGCCGACGGCGGCGGCGAAGGCCGTCTCGTCCTCTGGCGTACTGCCCTGCCAGAGAACGCCGCCCGCCGCCGACGCCCCGCCCGACCCTCCGAGCACAGAGACGAGGAGAGCGACGCTGAGCGCTGCCCGGCGTCTCCCGTGTCTACGACCCGCTCGCATCTGCTCTCGGCCTCTCGACTCTTCTAGCAGAGAGCGGGCGGACCTGGATTGCGCCTCAGGCCTGCCTGCCGGCGTACCAGCGGAAGGTCTCGGCGACCCCGTCTTCGAACGAGATCTGGGGCCTCCATCCCCACTCGCCGGCTGCACTCGAGTCGATCGCGCTGCGATCGAGCTCCCCGGGGCGCAGCGGTTCGAGCTGCGGTTCGACGTTCGTGCCTGCGGCGCGCTGAAGGATCTCGAGCAGCTCGAGCACCGAGACCTCCTTGCCCCAGCCGATGTTGAAGATTCCGGCGAGCTCCCTGTCGGCTGCGAGCAGGAACGCGCGCGTGACGTCGGCGACGTGGACGTAGTCGCGCGTCGGCTTCCCATGGCCGTAGACGATCGGCACCTCGTCGTTGAGGAGACGGTCGCTGAAGATGGCGACGACGCCGGCCTCTCCGTGCGCGTTCTGACGTGGACCGTAGACGTTCCCGAGGCGGAGGACTGCATGGGCAAGCCCCTGTGACCGCGCCTGGGTCGCCACGAACGCCTCGCCGGCAAGCTTCGACGCGCCGTACGGAGAAAGCGGCTGCGCGACGTATGTTTCCGGCGTCGGGATCGGTGCGTCGTTGCCGTAGAGCGCGCCACCGGTCGATGCGAAGAGAACACGCGCCGGGAGCTCGGCCGCCGCCTGACAGACGTTGAATGTGCCACGGACGTTCGAGGCGAAGTCGAGGTCCGGGTTCGTGACCGAGACGGTGACGCTCGCCTGCGCGGCGAGATGGCAGATGAGGTGCGGCCGGAACGCGTCCAACCGTTCGCGGAGCCGAGTTGCGTCGGCGACGTCCAGCTCGGCGAGCTCTGCCGCGGGCGGCACGTTCTCGCGGCTGCCCGACGAGAGGTCGTCGATCACGAGCACGTCGTCTCCGCGCGCGAGGAACGCGTCCGCAACGTGCGAGCCGATGAAGCCGGCTCCGCCGGTGACGACGACGCGCACGCTTACCCGGGTTGCCGCTGGCAGTTTGGGCAGTACCAAGTGCCGCGGCCTGCCACGCGGGTCTTGACGATCGCCGTGCCGCAGCGCGGGCAGGGTTCGTCGACGCGGCCGTAGACGCGGAGCTCCTCCTGCATGGAGCCGCTCGCGCCGTTGGGCGTGCGGTAGTCGCGAAGGGTCGTTCCTTGCCGGGCGATCCCCGCTCGCAGGGCGTCCTTGATCGACCGGTGAAGACGCCTGATCTCGGAGGAAGTCAGGGCCCCGGCGGGGGTGAGCGGGTGAATCCGCGCCCGCCAGAGCGCCTCGTCGGCGTAGATGTTCCCCATGCCCGCCGCAGCACGCTGGTCGAGCAGGGCGGCTTTGACGGGCGCGCGGCGGCCCTGGAGTCGCGAGGCGAGGCTCTTGGTCGTGAAGCCCTTCTCGAGAGGCTCCTCGCCCACCCGTTGCTTGAGGTACGGGATTTCCTCGGCTGGCTCGAGCAAGAGCCACGTGCCGAAGCGCCGGACGTCGCGGTAGGTGACGTCCGAGCCGTCGTCTAGTCTGACAACAGCCCGCCGATAGGGATCGTCGTCGACCGTTCCGTTGCGGTGGTGGCGAAGCGACCCCGTCATCCGGAGGTGGATCAGGAGTACCCGACCGCTACGAAACCGAAAAACTAAATACTTGCCGCGTCGCTCGAGGGCTTGGACGACCTCGTCGTGAAGCTCGGATGCAACCTCCTCTGGATCAAGCGGACGCGTGACCCTGGGATCGGCGATCTCGACCCGCTCGAACCGTCGCCCGACGAGTGCCGGCTCCAGGCTCGCGCGAACCGTCTCGACCTCTGGCAGCTCGGGCACGGCGCAAGCGTAGCCGGGAGGATGGTGTTCGCTACGTGAGCGTGTCGAGGACGACTCCGCCCGTCCTCGGCCGCTCATCAGTGAGCTCGTAGGCGGCGAGCACCTCGGCGGCAGCCACTGCCGTCGCGGTCTTGTCCCGCGCGTGGATCTCGGCGACGGCCTCGCCCGAGCTCACCCAGTCGCCTCGTTTCTT
>JBKPFE010000298.1:0-7226 GCA_046728705.1 Actinomycetota bacterium | reverse complement strand
GTCGACGTAGTTGTCGGTGAAGGTGGTTGCGATCGTGCTGACTGCGGCCAGCCCGACCGCGCCGCCGATCTGTCGGCTGGTATTGACCAGGCCCGAGGCGACTCCTGCGTCGCCTGGTCCCACCCCGCTCAGCCCCGCGATCGTCATCGGCACGAAGCAGAGGGAGAGGCCGACGCCGCCGAGCAGGAACGCCGGGAAGAGATCCCAGAAGTAGTGCCCTTCGACGGGTGATCGCGTCAGTAGCGCGAGCGAGACGGAGGTCAGGAGCAGTCCGGTCGTCAGAACCGAACGGACGCCGAGCCGGGTCACGAGCGTCTGCGCGACGTTCGAGAAGACGGCGATTGTCAACGCGATCGGAACGAACGCGATGCCCGCCTGGATCGCCGAGTAGCCGAGAACCCGCTGGAGGTAGAGCGTCTGGAGGAAGAACCACGAGAACGCGATCGACGCGACGACGACGGTGATGACGTTCGCTGCCGTAAGGGTGCGAAGACGGAAGATCCGAAGCGGGAGAAGCGGAGCCCTCGAGCGCAGCTCGATGACCACGAAGCCGGCGATCAATGCTGCGGAAGCGGAGAGGAGCCCGATCGTCGTGCCGCTCGTCCACCCGCTCTCAGTCGCTCGAGTCAGCGCGTAGACCAGCAGCATGATCCCCGACGTCACCGAAGCAGCCCCGGCGAAGTCGAAGTGGCGCCTGCCGAGGGCGTTGCCACGGCTCTCGAGAAGCACCCACGGCGCCAGTGCAATGACGGCCGCGCCGACAGGGACGTTGATGAAAAAGTTCCACGACCAGCTGAGGTATGAGGTGAGTAGGCCGCCGAGGAGGACGCCGACAGCGGCGCCGCTGCCCGAGGCCGCGCCCCAGATGCCCAGCGCGAGATTGCGCTCCCGGCCTTCCTGGAACGTCGTCATCAGAATCGAGAGGCCCGCCGGGGCGAGGAGGGCACCGCCCACTCCCTGCAGTGCCCGGAAAGCGATAAGGGCCTCATCCGACCACGCAAGGCCCGCCAGGAGCGAGCTCGCCGTGAAGACTGCAGCGCCGGCGATGAAGATGCGGCGGCGGCCGAGGAGGTCGGCCAGCCGGCCGCCGAGGAGCAGCAAGCCTCCGAAGAAGATCGCGTAGGCGGTGATGACCCACTGGAGGTTCTGCCGCGAAAAGCCGAGGTCGGCGCCAATCTCCGGCAAGGCGACGTTTACGATCGCCACGTCGAGGATGACCATGAACTGCGCGGCGATGACCAGTGCGAGAGCAGCCCACCGCTTGTCGTGGGCCGCGGCATCGATCGAGGAGTCAGACACTGATGGCATCCCGAAGATCGTTGATCAGTCCTACGATATGGGTAATAAACGATTGACTCGGCTACACTTATTCCCGTGACGCACCCGAAATCGGAAGTCCAAGTCCCCTTGAAGGCGCCGCCGGGGAGACCTCCCAAAGAGCTCCTGTCTAGCTCCACGTTCCTCCTCCACCGCCTGTCGTGGGCCGTAAAGGAACGCAAGTTGGAGGCATTCAAATCGACGGGTCTGAACCCCATGCACTACGCGGTGCTGTCGCTCCTCGCCGAGGGAGCGCGCGAGACACAGGCGACGATCGCCGATGCACTCGGTTACGACCGCAGCTATCTGGTGGGCGTGCTTGACGAGCTCGAGGAGCGGGGCCTGATCGAACGGCGTCGTGATCCGGTTGACCGCCGCCGCCATCTTGTGAAGCTCACTCCCGCCGGCCGGGAGACCCTGGCCGAGCTTCGTTTGATCACCAAGCGCTTCGAGCAGGAGTTCTTGGCGCCGCTCGACGCCGAGGAGCGCGAGACGCTGCACGCTCTCCTACGTCGACTCGCGGCCCACCACGACATGCGCTTCGCCGAGCACAAGCCCGCTTAAATGGGCAGAGCCCTACATAGAGGGCTCTAGACTCGTGGCGTAATGGCTGATCTCCATCTCGGCTTCCGTCTCGACCCGAGGACGGGCAAGCCGGGCAGCGAGCGGCTGGTCGTCGAGTCGGGCGACCTGACCACGCACGGGGTCATCCTCGGCATGACCGGTTCAGGGAAGACCGGGCTTGCCGTCGATCTGATCGAAGAGACCCTGCTGGCGGGGATTCCATGCCTCGTGCTCGACCCGAAGGGCGACATGGGCAACCTGCTGTTGACCTTCCCGGAGCTCGACGCGCAGAGCTTCCGTCCCTGGGTGAACGAGGACGACGCGCGCAGCGAGGGCCTCTCGCTCGACGACTTCGCGGCCAAGACGGCGACGACCTGGCGCAAAGGCCTCGAGGCTCAGGGCATCGGCGCCGACCGGATCCGGGCGCTTCGCGAATCGGCCGAGTTCACCGTCTACACCCCCGGCTCGGAGTCCGGCGTGCCGCTGAACGTCGTCGGCTCGCTGGAGGCGCCCACGCTCTCGTGGGAGAGCGAGGCGGAGACGCTCCGCGACGAGATCGAGGGGACGGTAACCAGCCTGCTCGGCCTGGTCGGGATCGAGACCGACCCGCTCTCGAGCCGCGAGCACGTGCTGCTCTCCAACCTGATCGAGCATGCGTGGCGCGCGGGCCAGAGCCTCGACCTCGGCGCCCTGATCGGCCAGATCCAGTCGCCGTCGATCCGCAAGCTCGGCGTCTTCGAGGTAGACACGTTCTTCCCGCCCAAGGAGCGCACGGAGCTCGCGCTGAAGCTGAACGGCCTCGTCGCTTCGCCGGCATTCGCGGCCTGGGGCGCCGGCCAACCGCTCGACCCGGCCACGCTCCTGCGCACGCCGGAAGGCAAGCCGCGTTGCGCGATCGTCTACGTCGCCCACCTCTCCGACCAGGAGCGGCAGTTCGTCGTCACGCTCGTGCTCTCGAAGCTCGTCACGTGGATGCGCGGTCAGCCGGGCACCTCCGACCTGCGGACGCTCGTGTACATGGACGAGGTTTTCGGCTTCGTCCCCCCGACCGCGGCGCCGCCGGCGAAGAAGCCGATCCTGACCATCCTCAAGCAGGGGCGCGCGTTCGGGGTCGGGATGGCGCTGGCGACACAGAACACGGTCGACCTCGACTACAAGGCGATGGCGAATGCAGGCACGTGGCTCGTCGGCCGCCTCCAGACCGAGCGCGACAAAGAACGCGTCCTCGAGGGCCTTCGCTCCGCGGCCGGAGGGACGGACGTCAAGGCGCTGGACACGACGATCGGCGGTTTGGGGAAGCGGCAGTTCCTGCTCGTCAGCGCGAAGAGCCCGACGCCGGCGCTGTTCGAGTCCCGCTGGGCGATGTCATACCTCCGCGGCCCCTTGACGAAGGACCAGATCGAGACGCTCATGCGCGACGCTCCACGGCTCGCCCCCGAGCCCGTGCCGGCGGAGGCTCCGGCCGCCGCGCCGGTGGAGCCGGCCGCGGACGAGAGCGCAGTCGCGCCGGCGGTCGCGCAGGGTGTGCCCGTGCGCTACCTGGACCCCGGCGCGCCCTGGGCCGCTCAGGTCGGCTCGGAAGCCGGCGGGCGGCGGCTCACGGCTTTCCTTGCCGCCCGCGTCAACCTCCGCTTCGACGACGCACGGGCCGGCATCGACGCGAGCGAGGAGTGGGAGGCGATCTACGGCCCGCTCGACGGCGGGCTCGACCTCGAGCGGGAGACACCGGTCGACTACGACGAGCGGGACTTTCGCCCGGATGCGCCTGACGGCGCCGGGTACGTCCTGCCGCAGGCGCCGCTCGGTGAGGCGCGGTTCTTCCGCGAGACGACGGCTCAGATCCGGCGTCGGCTGGTCGACCGGCGGACGCTCGAGGTCCAGCGAAACGCGTCCCTGAAGCTGTACTCGCGGCCGGGCGAGACGCCCGAGCAGTTCGCGCAACGCTGCGACGAGCACGCGCAGGCTGAAGCCGACCGCGAGGCCGCCAAGATTCGCGACCGGCTCGAGGCGCGAGCGGAGCGGCTCAGGGCTGCTCACGAGCTCGCGCAGAGGCGAGTCGAAGAGCTCGACGCTGCGGAGAAGTCGCACCAGGCAACGGAAATTGCCGCCGGCGCGGGCGCCGTCCTCGACGCGTTGCTGCGCGGGCGGCGCAGCGCACGCTCGATCGCGAACAAGCTCGGCAGCGCCGCCTCGCGCCGAGGCGTCACCACGCGGGCCGCAGAGCGTCGCCGGACCGCGGAGGAGCGCGTCCAGCAGAGGGCCGACGACCTGGCCGAGCTGGAGCAGGAGCTGCTCGACGAGGTCGCCGAGATCAACGCCAAGTGGGAGGACAAAGCTGCCGACATCGAGACCGTCTCGATCAGGCCGGAGGCGGCCGACGTCCGCGTGGCAGAGCTGGCCGTTGTCTGGGTGCCGGCGGCCCCTTGAACCCGTAAACTCCGCCGGTCCAGGCAACGGAGCGTTGGAGCGGATCGCAGGAACGTCCGTGAGCGCAGCGAAAGCAGCACTCCGGAGGAGGATCGCATGCTGAGATTGCGAGCTCTGCGATGACGGACAATCAAAAGCGCCTCTACCGTCGCCTGCTCGCGCTCACCGGGCTCGGCTTCTTCTTGGGCGGACTGCTGATGGCGCTGTCGTTCGTCACCGTCGCACTGGTCGTTTTCGCGGCCCTGCTCGTGGTCAACCTCGCGGGAGGAGGGCTCTTGCTGCTGCGCCGCGCCCGACTCGGACCGGCGCTGGGGAGGCTGCCCGTTGCGGCGGCGCAGGCTGTCGAAGGTCTGGGACGGCGACGACCTCGCAATCTCGCCATTCGACGGCGTGCAGAGCGTCTGGGGACCCGCGTCAGGGAGACCTCAGCCCGCGCGCCCGGCCGAACCAACGCCTTGCTGGCGAGCGGACTGCGGAACTACGCGATCGCCGTGCACCGATTGAGGATCTGGACGTCGCAGCTTCTTCTCGGAGCGGCGGCATCGCTGTCTCGGGCGAGGCCGCGCCCGCAAAGCCGTGGCCGCCAGGCGCTCCGGATCAACGAGCGCGGAGCGCAGCTGCGCCGGCGCGGCGACCACGAACGGGCAGTCGAGCAGCATCTAGTCGCGCTCGCGATCGTCCGCGACCTCGGCGATGAGCAGGCCGAGGCACTCACGCTCAACAACCTCGCTCTCGCTCTCGCTCAGGGCGGCTCCGAGGCGGAGGCGGTTCAACATCTCGAGCAGGCGCTCGTCGTCCTTCGCGGGCTCGGCGACGAGAAGCACGAGGCACGAGTCATGGCCAATCTCGGGATGGTCCATCGCCGGCAGGGCCACAGCGAAGAGGCCGTGACCCTCCTCCACGAGGCACTCGACAGGCTTCCTCCGGAGTCCCCGGCCTACCGCCAGGTCGCAGAGGAGCTGCGCCGAGCGAGCTGATCGCCGACGGCGCTCAAAGACGTGCGCGGGAGCCGCCGTGGCGGCGGCGGGCACGACGAGCTGCCACGTGCGGCACCAGAGAGCTGTCCTCGGCCTTGCGGACGCCCTCCTCCTCAGTCACACGAAAGGAGACTTCCAGCCCGGCGCAGCGTCCCTTTGGTCGGACACCCCCTGAGAAACCAGTGCCGTGGACATACAGCCGCTCCCCCTCTTCCGTTGAGATGAAGCCGTAATCCTTCTCTTCGTTGAACCAGAGCATCGTTCCGCGCATAAGGACTCGCTTTCGTTGCGAAAGCGAGGACGCGGCGCGCCACCGGATTCGCCGTTCGACAGGAACAGCCTAGCGATCGGCCAGCCAACCCGGTCTATCCTCCCCGTATGGATGCTCAGCTGCGGCCGCGGCTCCGCGGCGTCCTCCATAAGTACGCATTCTTCGTTTCACTCGGATTCGGCGCCCTGCTCGTCGCCGGCGCCTCAGGAGCGGGAGAACGCGCCTCGGCGCTCGTCTTCGCCGGAGCCTTGGCGGCGATGTTCGGAGTCAGCGCCCTCTATCACCGGCTGACCTGGCAGCCCCGGGCACGACGTTGGATGCGCCGGCTCGACCATGCCGCGATCTTCCTGTTGATCGCAGGGACGTACACGGCGTTCGGGCTGCTTGCCCTCTCAGGGGCTTGGCGCTGGACCGTCCTGCCGATCGTGTGGGGCGGAGTGCTGGTCGCAATCGTGCTCAAGCTGACCTGGATCGATGCGCCGAAGTGGGTTGCTGTCGCAGTCGGGATCGCGCTGGGATGGATCGGCATCGTCGTCCTGCCGCAGCTCTGGGCGCACTCCGGCCCGGTGGGAGTCGGGCTCCTCGGCCTCGGAGGCGTGCTCTACACCGCTGGAGCCGTCGTCTACGCAGCCCGCCGGCCCGATCCCGTGCCGACCGTTTTCGGCTACCACGAGCTCTTTCATGCGTTCGTGATCGCAGCGGCCGCGTGCCAGTACGCGGCCGTCGCTCTCTTCGTCCTCGATTAGGGCTAGATCTTCCGGCGCGTGCGTGGTGCGCTCCAGCGGGAGCGGCGTCCTCGGCCGGAGTACACGAGCCGCTTCGGGGCGACGCGCATGCCCTGCCGCTCGAATTGCTCGTGCTCGCCGACACTGCGGGCGACATGGCTGACCTCCGCCTGCTGCTCGGGGAGGACGAGCGTGATCCCGGTGCCGTCCCGCCCGGCTCTGGCCGTTCGGCCAACACGGTGGACGTAGCCCTTGTTGTCGGCGGGCGGATCGAAGTTGATCACGTGCGTGATGTGATCGAGATCGAGCCCCCTGGCTGCGACATCCGTCGCGACGAGGGTCGAGACCTTGCCCGCCTCGAACCGCTCGAGCGCGCGCTCGCGCGCCCGTTGGTACATATCGCCATGCATCGCGACCGCCTTGACGTCGTGGCGGGCGAGCTTCTGCACCAGCCGGTCGGCGCCGCGCTTGGTGCGGACGAAGACCAGCGTCAGCCCCTCGTCGTGCCCGAGCATCTCCACGAGCGTCTCGACCTTGGTCTCGGGAGTGACCCCGACAAACCGGTGCTCGGTCTCACCTTGCTCGAGGTGGGTGGGAAGCTGTGCGTGGACGCGGCTCGGGTTGTGCGTGTAGGCCCGTGCCAGCTCCGCGACCTCGCCGTCGAGCGTGGCCGAGAAGAACATGGTCTGGCGCTTTCGCGGTAGACGCCGGACGATCGCGTCGACCTGGGGCTGGAAGCCCATGTCGAGCATCCGGTCGGCCTCGTCGAGAACGAGGGTGCGGATGCCGTCGAGCTTGACAAGTCGGCGATTGGCCAGATCCTCGAGCCGGCCCGGCGTCGCAACGAGGATGTGCGCGTGCTTCGCGGCCTTCGCCTGGGCGGCGACCGAGGTGCCGCCGTAAACGGCGGCGATTTCGAGCCCGCGGACACGCGCGATGTCGGCG
>JBKPFE010000279.1:0-8287 GCA_046728705.1 Actinomycetota bacterium | reverse complement strand
GCCAAAAGACGCCAAGCGGGCACTGGACGTGCTCGAGCAGGCCGGCATGCGACCCGAAAAGCCGCCCGAGCGATGGCTCTACAAGGCCTGGGACGGCGACGTCCTCGTCGACCTCATCTTCGAGCCGATCGGAGAACCCGTGGATGAAGCCATGTTCGAGCGGGCCGAGGAGCTCGAGGTCCAGGCCGTGCCCATGCTCGTGATGAGCCTGGAGGACGTGATGGTGACCAGGCTGAGGGCCCTGGACGAGCACGAGCTCGACTTCGAGCGGCCGCTCGAGTTCGCCCGTGCCCTGCGGGAACGGATCGACTGGCAGGACGTCCGGGAGCGGACGGACGGGTCACCCTACGCGAAGGCGTTCTTCACCCTGATCGAGGAGCTCGACATCGTCTAGCGGAAGATGTTCAGCAATCCGGCAAAGACGTCCGTCGTCGGGGTCGCAGTCGGATTCGGCTGCCGCTGCACGTCGATCCTCTGGCACGAGTTCAGCGGATCGGCGATCGGCGTCAGCGGCGGGAAGAACTCCGGCTTGGCGTCGCGTACCGCGTCCTTGTCGATCGTCTCCCACGTTGCCTGGAACGCATCAGCGGTCGCGGCGGTCGCACAGGCGCTGTAGATGATCGCGCCGCTGGCGACCGAGAGCAGAGCCGACGGCCGAGTCGTGCGCATCTGGGCCTGAAGCGTCTTCACCTGCGCCTGGAGCGTCTTGACTTGTCGCGCGAGCCGTCGCTCGGTCGGCGTCGCGGCGGACACCGGCGCGGCCAGCGCCGTCGCAGCGAGCAGCGCCGCGAGTGCGGTCACGAAAGCGGTCTTCACGAGTACCTCCCGGTTCGAAAGAACGTAGACCCCAACACCGAGAGTCTACGGTGGAGCGGCCTGTACGGTTCACGCGCCGGAGAGGAGCAGTCAGTTGGAAGCCGCCGCCGTCGTCGTTCCTGACCCACGCCGCTGGCATGCACTTGCGCTCGTCTGCGTCGCGTTCTTCATGGTCGTTCTCGACGTCGCGATCGTGAACGTCGCGCTGCCCACGATCCAGCAAGACCTCGAGATCTCCCGCAGCACGCTCCAGTGGATCGTTACCGCGTACTCACTCGCCTTCGGAGGGTTCCTGCTCCTCGGCGGCCGCGCTGCCGACCTCTTCGGCCGGCGCCGTGTCTTCATGGTCGGCATGGTGATCTTCACACTCGGATCGCTCGCCTGCGCGCTGTCCAGTAGCGGTCTCGCACTGATCATCTTCCGCGCCATCCAGGGATTCGGCGGCGCAATCGTCTCGCCGGCGACCCTCGCGATCATCAGCCAGGCTTTCAGGCACGGCGGCGCCGAGCGCAACAAGGCGTTCGGAATCTGGGGCGGAGTCGCGGGCAGCGGTGCCGCCGCCGGCGTGCTCCTGGGCGGAATCCTCGTCGAGTACCTCGGCTGGGAGTGGATCTTCCTCGTCAACGTGCCTGTCGGGATCGCGATCTTCGCGCTCGCCCCGTGGCTGATCTCGGAAGGCCGCGTCGAGGGCGGCGACCGCCGCGTCGATCCGTTGTCCGCCGTGTTAGTGACGGCGGGACTCGTGTGCTTCGTCTACGCGATGTCGAAGGCGCCGGACAACGGCTGGACGTCCGCGAGGACGATCGGCTTCACCGCCGCGGCAGTCGTGCTCATCGGGATCTTCCTCTGGCGTGAGCTCCGGACCGACGCACCGCTCGTCCCCCTCTGGATCTTCCGACTCCGACCCGTCACCGTCGCCAACGCCGTCGGCGCGTTGCTGGGTGGCGCAATCTTCGGTGGGTTCTTCCTGCTCACCCTCTACATGCAGCAGGTGCTCGGCTATTCCCCGCTCCAGGCGGGCGTTGCGTTCCTCGCTACGGCGGGCACCACCATTCCAGCCGCCGCGATCTCCCAGGCGCTCGTCACGAGGGTCGGCGTCAAGCCGGTGATGTTGACCGGCCTCCTCCTCATGGCCTTCGCCTACTTCTGGTACACGCAGCTACCCACCGAGGGCCATTTCTGGACGGATCTGTTCGTGCCGTTCTTCGCCAGTGGGTTCGGGTTGGCCTTCATCTTCATCCCGCTCTCGCTCGCCGCCCTTACGGTGGTCGAGGACCACATCACGGGCATCTCTTCCGGCCTGCTGAACACGTCGCAGCAGATCGGCGGCGCGCTCGGGGTTGCGATCATGTCGACGATCGCGACGACACGCTCGGAGACGCTACTGAAGGAGGGCGAGTCCCAAGCCGACGCCTTTACGTCGGGCTATACGTTGGCCTTTTGGGTCGCCGCCGCTTTCATGGTGGCCGGCGCCGTGATCACTCTCGCCGTGCTCCGGAACCGCGACGTCCCAACACAGGAGCCAGAGGCGGTAGCCGAGCCGGCGAGCTAGTTCGTCGGAGGCGCCTCTGGGTAGCGCGGCAGCCCATCCGCCGGAAGCCGGTCCCACGGCGCCTTCGAGCCGACCCACGAGTGGTACTGGGGCCGGATGCCCGGATCGGCATCCAGCGAGCCGAGCCGCACAGACACCTCTGGCCCGTCCGGCCAGGTTCCGCCGAACAGGCTCGACCCGCACACCGAGCAGAACGCCTTGACCGACGTGCCCTCAGGCGGCCGATATGCGCGGATGAGCTCCTCGCCCTGGACGAGCCGGAACCCATCGCGCGGCACGCGGCCCTGGGTCAGGCCGAAGGTGCCGGAGTGTCGCCGGCACAGCGAGCAGTGGCAGTGGTTCGCGCGCCGGAACGGCTTCGTCAGCTCGTAGCGAACACCCCCGCAGAGGCAGCCGCCGGTCACCGGGAGCTTCGGTTCAGCCGCCACGCTTTCGAAGGTACAGGACGAAGTCTTCCTCCTGGCGGCGCCTTGCCTTCTCATCGTCGACGAGCCGGTCGAGCGTGTGGCTTGCCTCCGTCCGCGTACCGCCGATGACCGCGGCGAGATCGGCAGCGGACAGCTCGCGCGACGAGGCCAGGACAACCTCCGCCAGCTGTGCACGCGCGTCCTCGGCGTCGGGCAGCCGCTCGAGGTGCTCGGCGTACCGCCGGGAGAGGAGGTCGACGATCACCGCCGGCCAGCCCTGAACCCGCTCCTGCGCCCCTGCGGTGGTCAGGACGAGTCGGCGCTGGAGCCGGTCGGCAGCGCGGGCAACCTGCTTACGCTCGTGTCCGATCAGCCCCGGGAGGTCGGCCGTGCTGCACGGTCCCTGGTCGCCAAGGAAGCCGACCACGTCCTGCTCGAGCGGCGAGAGCTCTCCGGGCTCGCCGCTCGCCACATACAGCGCCGGCAGCAGCTCGAGCGACACGAGCGCCGACCGCCCGTGGACGTGCTTGCCGACGCAGACCAGTCGGCGCTCGGGCAGCTCGTCCTTCCACCGCCAAACCCGACCGAACTCGGGGCTGAAGTCGAGGAAGCGACCCTCCTCGTCCCGCGAAGACCACGTGATGTCGGGCGTGCCCGCGACGGCCTCCCAGAGCGACGGCAGCACGAGGTCGTCGCTCGGAAAGATCAGCGCCAGCCCGATGCGGTCGACCCACCCCCTGGCGCCGCGAATGGTCCGGATCAGACGAGGCGACGTTCCAGGAATGCCGCCAACCTCGTCAGTGGGAACGAGATCAGGAAGAAGAGGACGAAGACTGCGCCGTAGATCTCGAAGGCGTGATTGTCGCCGCCGCCCTCGACCTCGAGCGTGACGGGATCGACCGTCGGGAACGAGAGCCGTTCTGTCGACCGCTCCGCCGTCTCCAGGATCTCGGGCACGCCGAGGATCTGCGCCAGTGTGCTGTTCTGGATGATGTTCACGCTCAAGCTGACGAGCGGCGGGAGTAGGCGGCGGAGGGCCTGCGGCAGGATTACAAACACATGCCGACCGACCCAACCGAAGCCGAGCGCCGCCGAGGCCTCGTGCTGCTCCTTCGGGATGGACTGGACCGCTCCCCGGGTCGCCTCGGCGATCTGCGCGCTCCCCCAGAGCGAAAGCCCCAGGATCGCAGCCTTGATCTCGCTCAGCCGCAGCGCCTCGACGTTCAACTCGTCCGCGAGCGTCGGTAGTCCGAAGAAGAGGATGAAGATCGTGACGATGATCGGCAGGCCGCGCCACAGCTCGATGTAGCCACGGATCGCCGCCTGGAGCGGCAGAGACTTGAGCGTCAGCAACGTGCCGAGCACCACGCCGACGACGACGCTGAGCACAACTGATACCCCCGCGATGATCAGAGTGTTCTTGAGCCCCGTGTGGAGTATGTAGTCCGCGACAGGCTCGGCCCATTCCGGGAGGCGGTCGAACATGGCCTACGTCGACTCCGGTAACGCCAGCCGGCGCTCGAGCAGCCGGATCAGCGCCGAGAGGCCCCAAACCAGGGTCAGGTACGTCACTGCGAGAACCGCGAGCATCTCCCAGGTCCGGAAATCCGTCGCGAGGAGGTCGAGCGCGGTGTTCGTGAGCTCCGGGATCGCGACCGCAGTGAGAAGCGCGGTGTTCTTGAGCACGGAGATGTAGGTGTTGATCGACGATGGCAACGAGATCCGGAAGCCGATCGGCAACGTGATGTTCAGAAATGTGCGGAGTGGGCTGAACCCGAGCGCCAGCGCGGCCTCGCGGTACCGCGCCGGCACGGCCTCGAAGCCCGCCCGGAAGTTCTCAGTGTTGAACGCGCCGCCCCAGATCATCACCGCAAGCCAGGCATACGTGAACGGCTCGAACTTGAGCTGTTCCGACAGCCGGGGCAGACCGAAGAAGAGCAGGAAGATCTGGACCAGGATCGGCGTGTTGCGGATCAGCTCGACGTAGACGGCCGCGAGCTGGCTGATCACCGGGATGCGGTAGGCGCGGGCGGCGCCGAGCGTCAGCCCGATGACGAACGCGCCGGCAATTCCGATCGCTGAGATCTCCAGCGTCAGGCGCAGCCCGTGTCGAAGTTCGTCCCGGTGCTCCCAGATGTACGACCAGTCGAATTCGGCGAGAACGGTCACGGCAACGACGACGACGAGGGGCGGCCACGTGACCGCCCCTCGTCCTCAGCCTTCTAGCTCGGGCACTGGGCCTCGAGGACCTGGCCTCGCGGATACGCCTCCTTGGACTTCGGCCGCGGGGCGTTGTTCCGGAAGAAGTTCCAGAACCTCCTGGGCGAATTTCGCTTCATGATCGCCCAGAGCTCGTCTCTGCGCTTCATCTGGAGAAGCGCGGCATTGACCCACCGCTTCATCGCGGTCTCGCCTTTGCGGATCCCGATCCCGTACGGGATGGCGAGGAATTTGTGCGTCGTCATCTCGAGACTCCGGTCGTTTGCCGCCACGCCCAACAGGAAGGTGTCGTCGAACATGAACGTGTCGACGCGACCCTGCCGCAGGTTCTCGAGCGCCGCGACCGGCGAGTCGGTCACGGTCAGGGTCGCCGACTTGAAGCAGTTCTTCACCCAGCGGTCGTAGATCGAGCCGCGCGTTGTCGCGATCCGCTTGTCGTTCAGGTCGCGCAGACGCTGAATGCTCGAATTGCTCGGCACGAGCAGCCGGCCTGTCGCCTTGAAGTACGGGTACGAGTAGTCGACGATCTGCTCCCGATCGGCGGTCCACGTCAACGTCGAGATGATGATGTCGACCCGCTTCTGCTGGAGCACCGGAATGCGGCTCGGCGTCGTCACGCAGGTGAGGCTGAGCCGGTTGCGCCGGCCGAACGCCAGCTCGGCGAAACGGCGGGCGACATCGATCTCGTAGCCGGCGTTCTTGTTCTGCCGGTTGATGTAGCCGAACGGCGGGAAGTCGCACTTGACGCCGATCAGCCACCGCTTCCGCTGTGCCACCTCTGACGGCAGCGGCGGCAGCTTCTGGGCCGCCGTGGCGGTATCAGCTCTGTCGCCGCTCGACGGCGATGCAACGGCGAGAGCGGCCATGGCCACGCCGAGCACTGCCACCGCTCCGATTGCGATCAACAGCCTTTTCATTCAACCCCTCCTTCGTCGATGGTCAATTCTTCCAGTGAATCTGCGAGCTGCAGGGTCCGGCGCAGGAACCGCTGCGTGCGCTCCTCCTTCGGGCGATCGAGCACCTCTTCGGGCTTCCCCTGCTCGACGATCCGTCCCTCGTCCATGAAGATCAGCTGGTCGCCGACGTCCCGGGCGAACTGCATCTCGTGCGTGACGACGAGCATCGTCATCCCGAACTGCGCGAGGTCTCTCACCACGACCAGCACCTCGCCGACCAGCTCCGGGTCGAGCGCGGACGTGACCTCGTCGAACAGCATTACGTGCGGGTTCATCATCAGCGCCCGCGCGATCGCAACGCGCTGTTGCTGGCCACCGGAGAGTTGATGCGGGTACTGCCGCGCCTTCTCCTCGAGGCCCACCCTGGCGAGCAGCTCGTGCGCCCTCTTCTCCGCCTGACGCCGAGGTACGTGCTTTACCCGGCGCGCGGCGAGGGTGACGTTGTCGATCGTCTTCAGGTGCGGGAAGAGGTTGAACTGCTGGAAGACGATCCCGATCTGCTGCCTCACTTCCGAGACATCCACTCGCTTCGCCGTGATTTCCCGACCCTCGAGGAAGATCCGGCCGGAGTCGACCGGCTCGAGCAGGTTGACGCAGCGCAGCAGCGTGCTCTTGCCGCTCCCGCTCGGGCCGATCACGACGAGCACCTCGCCCTGGTCGACCGTCAGGTCGATGCCGTCGAGCACGACAAGGTCGCCGAAGCTCTTCGTCACTGCCTCGAGCCGGACCATCGGCGCACCAACCGGCGCCGGCGAAGCGTCGTCCACCCTCGGTTGCGCCTGTGCCACAGCGGCCCCCCGACCTCTTCCGCATCGAACTGTGTCCAAGAGGTTAGAGCGTCGGCCGTGGGCCGTGTGAGACTACGCTCCATCGCCGTGAAGGCCGCACTCCTGCTCGTCGCGGCCGCGGTGCTCGTCGGCGCCTCGGCGTCGACCTCGCGCTTCGTCGGGACGATCTCCGAGGTCACGCGGGCCGATCTACGGTACTCCTACCGGCCCGGCTGCCCCGTCGGGCCCTCTCAGCTCAGGCGCCTCGAGGTCAGCCACTGGGACTTCGCCGGCAGGCGCCGGGTCGGGTCTATCGTCGTGCGGGCGACCGAAGCGCGCGACGTCCTCTCCGTCTTCCGGAAGCTCTACGCCGCGCGCTACCCGATCCGGCGCCTGCGGCTCGTCGAGGCCTACAAGGGCAGCGACGACGCCTCGATGGCCGCCGACAACACGTCCGGCTTCAACTGCCGTTATGTGTCAGGCACGAAGCGGTGGTCACAGCACGCCTACGGGCTGGCGATCGACATCAACCCGGTCGAGAACCCGTACGTCCACGGAGGCCGCGTCGAGCCACCCGCCGGCCGCCGCTACCTCGACCGCTCTGGCGCCAGGCGTGGGATGGTGGTGCCGGGCGACATCGTCATCCGCGCGTTTGCCGCCATCGGCTGGTCCTGGGGCGGCCGCTGGTCGACGCCCGACTACCAGCACTTCTCGGCGACGGGCCGGTAGCTACTCGCGGCTCGATGCCGCCCAGAGGTTGATTCCGCTCTCCGTCGCGTAGCGATCGATCTCGGCCAGCTCGTCTTCCGTGAATTCGAGTCGGTCGAGGGCGGCGACGTTCGCCTCGAGCTGGTCGACGCTGCTCGCACCGATGAGTGCCGACGTGACTCGAGGATCGCGCAGCGTCCAGGCGATCGCCATCTGCGCGAGGGACTGTCCACGCCGGGCGGCGATCTCGTTCAACGCGCGAATCTTCTCCCGTGTCTCGTCGGTGATCAGGTCGGGCGAGAGCGTGCTGTGCTGGGTCGCCCGTGAGCCCTCCGGGATTCCCTCGAGGTACTTGTCGGTCAGCATCCCCTGGGCGAGCGGCGAGAAGACGATGCAGCCGATCCCGAGCTCGCCGAGCGCGTCCAGCAAACCCTCCTCGATCCAGCGGTTGAGCATCGAGTAGGACGGCTGGTTGATCACGAGCGGGGTTCCGAGCTCACGCAGGATCGCGTAGGCCTCGGCCGTCTTCGCGGCGGAGTAGGAAGAGATTCCGACATAGAGCGCTTTGCCTTGCCGGACGGCGGTGTCGAGCGCGCCCATCGTCTCCTCGAGCGGAGTCTCGGGGTCGAAACGGTGCGAGTAGAAGATGTCCACGTAGTCGAGCCCTATCCGCCCGAGGCTCTGGTCGAGGCTCGCAAGCAGGTACTTGCGCGATCCCAGGTCGCCGTAGGGGCCCGGCCACATGTCCCAGCCCGCCTTCGTCGAGATGATCAGCTCGTCGCGGAAGGGCCTGAAGTCGGCCGAGAGGATGCGGCCGAAGTTCTCCTCGGCCGAGCCGTACGGCGGCCCGTAGTTGTTGGC
>JBKPFE010000231.1:0-2161 GCA_046728705.1 Actinomycetota bacterium | reverse complement strand
TCGAAACCAGGCGGCTCCCAAGTCCAGCCCACGGCCGGGGTGAATGCGGAGCTCGATTCCTGCCAGCACATGGGCATCGACCGCCGGCCGCTCCGTTGCCAGAGCGACCTGATCGAGGTGGCCGAGCCGGTCGCCCGAGATCACCGCGGCAGCTCAACGTCGAAATCGACGTTGATCCCGTAGCGGGAGCCAACGTAGCGGCTCTCGGTCCACTCGAGCGGCTCACCATCCTGATCGTGGATCAGCCGTCGTTCCACGAGCAGCGGAGCGCCTTTGCGAACGCGCAGCAAGCGGGCGTCCTCGGCCGTCGCCGCCTCGGCGGCGAGAGAGGCGCTGCCGCTCGTCGGAACGAGCCCGACAGTCACGAGCGCCTGAAAGAGCGATTCGCGCTCGAGGTCGGCATCGAGCGCAGCGCGTGCACGGCCGGCCGGGAATACAGCCCGCTCGAGCGCGAGCGGCTTGCCGTCCGCGAGCCGAACGCGGCGGAGGACGACTACGTCACGGACGCCGAGCCGCCGCTGCTCCTCGTCGGTCGCCCGCCGCTGGCGCCGCTCGATCACCTTGGAGCTCGGGACGCGGCCCCGGCGTCGCATCTCATCGGAGAAAGAGAGGATGTGGCCGGCGGTTCGGTTCGCGCGCGAGGCCGCGACGAATGTCCCGCGGCCGGGCACGCGATACACGAGCCCGTCTTGAACCAGACGCTGCACGGCCGCCCGAGCGGTCATCCGAGACACGCCGAACTCCTCGCACAGCTGCGCTTCCGAGGGGAGAGGCGAGTCCGGCTCGAGCCCGGCCGCGAGCCCTCGCAGCGACTGCTCAATCTCGTAGTACCGCGGCGTGAAGCTGCTCACGCGTCTGCCGCCCAGCGGGTCGGGTAGTGCAACGGAGTGCCGCGCAGCCCGGACTCGACGAGGGCGAGGTGCCAGCGCCCGAGGTTGGCGCAGACGAGGCGGTCCAGCCCCGCCCCCGCGAACGCGACATTGGTCGGCGCGGCGAGCAGCGTTCCCTGCGGATCCTCGGCGACGATCTCGACAACCCCGGCCGAATCGAGATGAACGATGCGATCGGGCCGGTAGCACGAGACGAGAACGCCGCCGTCGGCGGTGAAGGCGACGCCGTCGGGCACGGTCCCCTCGAGCCTCGTCACCTCCTCGAGCTCGCCCGTGAGCAGGTCGAAGCGGTTCACGGTCGGGCGCCGGCTCTCGACGATCCAGAGGTAGCGGCCGTCCGCAGTGACCGCGCAGCCGTTCGAAAGTCGGTCAAAGCCGTGGAGAACAGCTCGAGCTCACCGTCGGCCGAGAGGCGGAAGATGCGGCCGTCATTTGCTCCCCACGAGCCGGAGTCGGACACGTAGAGCACGCCGTCCGGCGCGAACGCGGGGAAGTTTGGAAAGGTGAAGCCGTCCTCGATCATCCGCACGGAGCCGTCCTCCAGCACGCACAACGAGCTCTCGTCCCAGCAGCAGAGGACGAGCCGGCCGCGGCCGTCGACCGCCAGCCCGTGCACGAAGCCGGGTGCGTGTGCGACTTCTTCGGCCCGCCGTTCCTCGAGGTGCACGCGATAGACCTGTCCGGCCTCGCCGCCCGCCCAGACGACCCCCGCGACCGGATCCCAGCACACCCCTTCGGGATGGTCGAGCCCGTCGACCAGGACCTCAATCACGGGCGTGGCCGACGGCGCCGTTGATCGTCAACCCGCCGTCGACGACGAGCTCCTGCCCGGTCACGTAGCGGGCCGCGTCGGAAGCGAGGAAGAGCACGACGTCGGCGACTTCCTCTGCGCTCCCGATCCGGCCGAGTGGGATCCGCTGCTCGTAGGTGCGCCGTACCTCGGGGGTATAGGCGGTGGCGTTGAGCGGCGTGTCGACGGCGCCCGGAGCGACGGCGTTGACGGTGATCCCGGCCGGGGCGAGCTCGAGGGCGAGCACCTTGGTCAGACCGACGATCGCCCCCTTCGCGGCAATGTACGCAGCCAGACCGGGAACGGCTTGGACATCCGCCTGGGAGGTGATGTTGACGATCCGTCCGGGGGCCTCCTGCGCGAGCATCTGCCGCGCCGCCGCCCGGCACCCGTAGAAGTATCCGTGGAGGTTGCCGCGCAGGAGGCCGTGCCAGTCCTCGTCGCTCGTGTCGACGAGCGGCCGCACCAGCAGGCGCGCCGC
>JBKPFE010000175.1:0-4278 GCA_046728705.1 Actinomycetota bacterium | reverse complement strand
CGAGACGGTCGCCTGGGAGCGCTGGGAGGGGACGATCGAGTACACGTTCATGGCGCCGCTCTCCCGCCCCGTGCACCTCTTCGGGATGGGCCTGTTCGCGATCGTCTACGGAATCGCCAGAGCGATCCTTCTCTTCGGCGTCGTCGCGCTCTTCTTCGACCTCGACCTCTCGAACGCGGACTTCGTCGCCGCGATCGTCGTCCTGCTCGTCGCCTCGTTCTCGTTCATCGGGATCGGGATGATGACTGCGGTCCTGCCGTTGATCTCGCCGGAGAAGGGCACGCAGCTCGGATTCATGGCGCAGGGCATCCTGCTCGTCGTCTCGGGCGTCTACTACCCGGTCGACGTGCTGCCGGAATGGATGCAGTGGTTCTCGACCATCTCCCCCGCCACCTACGCCCTCGACGGCCTCCGCGACGCGATCCTCGATGGCGACGGCCTGACCGCGATGGGCGACGAGCTCTGGCCGCTCGTCGTCATCGGCGTCGTCTCGATTCCCCTAGGGCTCTGGGTCTTCCGGCGCGGCGAGCTGTACGCGAAACGTCACGGCAAGCTCAAGCGGTCGGGATGATCCGGCGCGCCGAGACTGCCGCTGACCTCGACGCGTACGCGCGCGTGTGGTCAGAGGTACATCCGGACACGCCGATTTCGGGCGAGGAGGTGCAGCGGCGACTCGCGGAGTCGGACGATGGACGGCAGTACCTTGTCGCGGGGGCGGACGGCCACGTGGTCGGCACGGGCTTCGCAAGCCGCACCAGCACACCGGGCCGCGCGGCCGCGCTCGTAGCGGTCCTGGCGGCGTTCCGCAGGCGCGGAATCGGGTCGGCGCTGCTGGATGCCTCGCTCGCGCGCGCACGCGAACTGGGTGCATCGGTTGCCTCCGGGTCGCTCTCGGAGGCGGCCCTGCCGTGGGCGGAGCGTCGCGGCTTCGAGGCGTTCGACCGCGAAGTGGAGCTCGTGCTCGATCTGACCGGCCACGAGCAGCCGCCGGTCGCGCCCGAGGGTTTCGTGATTGGCGAGCTTGACGAGGGTGACCTGGACGACGCGTATCGCGTCTACGCCGAAGGCGTCGCAGACATCCCGTCGTCGGAGCAGCTCGCGGCGTCATTCGAGCGCTGGCGCGCCGAGGCAGTTGCCGCGCCCCTCGTCATCGTCGCTCGAGAAGGCCGCCGGGTTGTCGGCTACGCGCAACTCGAACGGCGCACGAACGACGTCCTGGAACACGAACTGACCGCCGTGGCGCGCACGCACCGTCGACGCGGCATCGCCAGGGCGCTCAAGCAGACACAGATCGCGTGGGCGGCGGAGCGCGGCTATCGACGCTTGATCACGGACACGCACTGGGCAAACGAGGCGACCCGACGCCTCAACGAATCGCTCGGCTACCGGGCGCTCCCGCCGCTCGTCTGGGTGCGTAAGGAGCTCTCGTGATCCGCCGGGCGGAGACCGACGCCGACCTCGCCGGCTGGTGCGACGTGTGGACGGCGATCACGCCGCGGGAGCCGATATCCGTGGACGAGGTCGTGGAGCGCCTGGCACGCCAGCCCGAGCGGTTGTACATCGTCTCGGAGCAGGATCGACGGATCGTCGGACTCGGCTTTGCCGGGCCATCGGACTCGCCCGGCCGGATCGTCCTCGCCGTGCGCGTCCTCCCTGAAGCGCGCCGGCGCGGCCTGGGATCGCAGCTCTACGAGCGGGTGTTCAACTATGCGATCGAGCGGCAGCCGGAATGGGTGTCGGGCCTCGTCTCAGGCGCCGACCCGGAGGCGCTCGCGTGGGCCACTAGACGAGGGTTCGAAGAGTACGGACGGGACGTCGAGCTCGTTCGCGAGCTTCGGGGCGACGAGCCGTTTCCGCCTACCCCCGAGGGCCTCGCGATCGGCGAGGTGACCCCGGACCTCCGCGAGGCGGCGTACGCACTGACGAGAGAGGCGTGGCAGGACCTGCCGACGGGCTTCGCGGTGAAGACACCAGACTTCGACGAGTGGCTCGCTGAGGACCTCGTCGGACCGATCGCCTTCGCTGCGCTGGACGACGACGAGGTGGTCGGCTTCGCCGCACTGATGGCGCGCGATGCGCCTGGCCTGCTCGAGCACGGCTTGACCGCCACACGGCGCACCCACCGCCGTCGCGGCATCGCAACCGCTCTGAAGCAGACGCAGATCGCCTGGGCGGCGGCGAACGGCTACCGCGAGCTGATCACGTTCACGCAGGAAGGCAACGAGGGCATGCAGGCGATCAACCTGGCGCTCGGCTACAAGCCGCAGCCGCCGTGGATCCGTGTGCGGAGGCGGCCGTGACTCGCGCGCTCAAGGTCTTCTACGGGATCGAGTTCTTCGAGGACCTCGGCCGTCACGCGGCGTTCACTGTGTTGGCCGTCTACCTCGTCACGGACGTAGGCCTGAACCCGCTCGAGCTCGTCCTCCTCGGGACCGTCGGAGAGATCAGCTACTTCCTCCTCGAGGTCCCCACCGGTGTCGTCGCCGACACCTATAGCCGACGCGCGTCGGTGATTCTCGGCCTCCTCGTCAACGGCATCGCCGTGATCGTCACCGGCGTCACCCACGAATACTCGATCCTGCTCGCGGGCACCGTTCTCTGGGGCCTGGGCAGTGCGCTCATGAGCGGCGCGTACGAGGCATGGATCACGGACGAGCACGGTATCGACGGGATTGGCCGCGTCTTCCTGCGCGGATCGCAATTCGCATATGCCGGCGCCATCCTCGGGGCCATCCTCGGCGTCGCCGTCGCGACCCAGGATCTCGGCGCCGCGCTGGTCTTCGGCGGCGTCGTGTCGATCGCAACCGGCGTCGCCTGCGTCTTCGTGATGCCCGAGCACGGGTTTCGCCGGCGACCGCGGGCGGAGCGGCTATCGGCTGCGCGAGAGCTGAAGAGGAATGCAGTGGCAGGTGCACGGCTCATCCGCGGACACCACGTGCTGTTGCTCATCGTCGGAATCACCTTCTTCGCAGGCGCGGCCTCCGAGGGCCTCGACCGGCTTTGGGAAGCACACCTCATCCGCGATGTCGGGCTGCCGGAGTTCTGGGGACTCGATCCGGTCGTCTGGTTCGGCGTCTTCAACGTTGTAGGCCTAGCCGCCGGCATCGGCATCACCTCGCTGCTCGTGCCTCGCTTGGCCAATGCGGGCGACGGCGAGCTGACGAAAGCGTTGCTCGCGCTCACGGCGATCCTCAGTGTCGCGATGGTCATCTTCGGCCTTGCCACAGGCTTCGCGCTCGCCGCCTGCGCGTATCTCGTCGCGCGGCTGGCGCGCCGGATCACCGACCCGCTTTACCTGACCTGGCTGAACCGCAACGTCGATGACTCGAGCGTTCGGGCAACCGTGAACTCGTTGGTCGGGCAATCGGACGCCGTCGGTGAGATCGCTGGTGGACCGGCGATCGGGGCCGTCGGCACGCTCTCAGGCATGCGCGCGGCACTCGTAGCGTCGGGCCTCCTGCTCGCACCCGCGATCGCGCTCTACGGACGGGCGCTCCGTCACGGCGGCCGCGAGCCCGAGCTGGAGGAGGCGGAAGCTCCGGCGTGAGGTGTTAGTCTCCGAGCGCACGCAGGCAACGGAGCCTCGGGCGGTTGCCCGGGGCTTTTCGCATTCAAGGAGGCGTGATGGCGCAAGTTGAGTCGAGAACGAGAGCGACATCGAGCGCGGAGACCCGCCGTGAGGCGCTCGGGCGTGCGCAGGACGAGGGCGTCGAGTTCGTCTTGCTCTGGTTCACGGACATCGAGGGGCACCTGAAGAGCTTCGCGATCACCCCGTCCGAGCTCGAGGATGCCCTCGACGACGGCATGGGCTTCGACGGCTCGTCGATCACGGGCTTCAACGCGATCGAGGAGTCGGACATGGTGGCGATCCCCGATCCGGACACGTTCCAGCTGATGCCCTGGAGGGAGGGTGAGACGAAGGTCGCGCGGATGATCTGCGACATCGTCACCCCGGACGGGAATCCGTACGACGGCGACTCCCGCTACGTGCTCCGGCGGGCGCTCGAGCGAATGAAGAGCATGGGCTTCGACACCTTCAACGTCGGCCCCGAGCTGGAGTACTTCATCTTCAAGGACGACCAGGGCACGGAGACGCTCGACGAAGGTGGCTACTTCGCGATGACCACCCTCGACGCTGCCACCGAGCTGCGCCAGGAGACGGTCCGCTCGCTCGAGGGGATGGGGATCCCGATCGAGTACGTCCACCACGAGGTCGGTCCCTCACAGCACGAGATCGACATGCGGTTCGCGCCAGCGCTCGACATGGCCGACCACACG
>JBKPFE010000255.1:0-5164 GCA_046728705.1 Actinomycetota bacterium | reverse complement strand
GACGACCTCCTGGCGCTCGAACGCGGGGTAGAGGTTCGGCACGACGCGGACTCGCCACGGGTCGCCGATCCGAAGCGTTTCGGGCGGCGTTCGCTCCTCTCGGCCGGCGCAGAACGGGCAGGCTTCGAGCTCTTCCTTCGTCGCGGGCTCGATCTCCGGGAGCCAGGCGCCGGGACGCTCACCACGCCCTGGCGCGATCAGAACGAGGCGGCCGGTGAGCGGATCTTCTCGGACCGTCAGCGGTTGGAGTTACCGTCGCCCAGGAGCGGCTTGAAGAGCTCGATCGGCAGCGGCAGGATGATCGTCGACGAGCGCTCCGAGCTGATCTCGAGCATCGTTTGGAGGAAGCGGAGCTGGAGTGACATCGGGTTCTCGGCGAGAACGACCGCGGCGTCTTTCAGCCGCTCGGAGGCCTGGAACTCGCCCTCGGCGGCAATCACCTTGGCGCGCCGCTCGCGCTCTGCCTCGGCCTGCCGGGCCATCGCGCGCTGCATGCCTTGCGGAATCTCGACGTCCTTGACCTCGACGATCGAGACCTTGACGCCCCACGGCGAGGTGGCCTCGTCGATGATCTGCTGGAGGATCGCGTTGATCTTGTCGCGTTCGGAGAGCAGCTCGTCGAGCACGTGCTGGCCCAGGACGCTTCGGAGCGTCGTCTGGGCGATCTGTGAGGTCGCGACCATGAAGTTCTCGACCTGCACGATCGCTCTCTCGGGATCGATGATCCGGAAGTAGGCGACCGCGTTCACCCGCACCGGGACGTTGTCCTTGGTGATCACCTCTTGCGGCGGCACGTTCAGCGTCACCGTGCGAAGGTCGACGCGGACCATCTTGTCGATGATCGGAATCAGGAGGAAGAGGCCGGGCCCCTTGGGCGGCGACTTCAGCCGGCCGAGCCGGAAGATGACGCCTCGCTCGTACTCTCGCGCGACCCGGACCGACGCCGACAGGAGGATGATGACAAGGACGGCGACGACCGCGAGGGCGATGAGGGCGACCATGCGGAGATCCTATGCGGGAGACACGGTCAACGTCAGCCCGTCGTCGAGCCCCTCGACGCGAACCGCCTCGCCGGGCGGGACAATCTCGCCGCTCGTCCTCGCCCGCCAGAGCTCGCCGTGCACGAACACGAATCCTTCGGGGTCCAACGCCTGGCGGACGACGCCGACCTGGCCGATCAGCTCCGAGTCGCCGGTGACGACGGGCGCCCGCCGCACCTGCACGATCTTGACCGCCGCGAGCCCGACCAGCAGCGCCATCGTCGCGGCGACGCCGATCGCGACCGGAAGCGATACCTGGTACGCATCCCCGGCAGGGTCGAACAGCATCAACGAGCCGATCACGAAGGCGACGGCGCCGGCGAGCGTGAGCGCGCCGTGGCTGACCACGAAGGTCTCCGCGACGAAGAAGCCGGCGGCTAAGAGCATGAGCAGGATGCCGGCCCAGCTGACCGGGAGGACCTGGAGTCCGAACAGGGCGATCACAAGCGAGATCGCCCCGACCGTTCCGGGCAGGATCAGCCCCGGGTTCCAGAGCTCGATCGTGATCCCGAGCACGCCGACGGACAACAGGATCACGATCAGGTTCGGGTCGATCAGCGTGTCGAGGATGCGCTTCCAGAGCGACATCTCGACGTAATCCACTTGGGCGCCGGCCGTGTGAAGGACGAGGCCCTTCGGCTTCGTCTCGCGCCCGTCGATCTTGTTCAGCAAGGCCGGGAGGTTGGGGGCGATCACGTCGATCACGTTCTGCTCGAGCGCCTCACGGGCATTGAGGTTCGACGCGCGTCGGACGGCAGCGTCCGCCCATTTGACGTTGCGGCCGTGCTCCCGGGCGAGCGCGCGAAGGGATGCGGCCGCGTCGTTGACGACCTTTCGACGCAAGTCCTCCTGGATGTCCTCTCCGCCGACGCTGATCGGCGTCGAGGAGCCGATGTTCGTTTGCGGCGCCATTGCGAGGATGTCGCCGGCCTGGCCGATCCAGACACCGGCCGACGCAGCCCGTGCGCCCTCGGGGTAGACGTAGACGATCACCGGGATCTTCGAGGCCAGCTCGGCCTCGTAGATGTCCTTCATCGAATCGGACAGGCCGCCGGGCGTATCGAGGAGGATGACGACCGCGTCGTAGCGCTTCTCGTTCGCTCGCTCGATCTCGCCGACGGCGTAGTCGGCGGTGACCGGGTTGACGTCGTTGTCGAACTCGACCGCGCGGACTCGGGGCGGGGTGGCGGCGTACGCGGAAGGAACGACCGCGGCTACCGCGAACGCGGCCAAAACTGCCCGCAGAGCGCGGCTTTTCACGGTGTAAGGATCGTATCAAGAGCCTTGCGGCGTGAGATCCCCGCTGCCAACCTAGGCTGGGCGTCTCTGATGAAACTGCTCGCTGCCGTCATCGTCGCGCTCGCCTTCCCGGCCACGGCCTGGGGCGAAGCGACGCTCGTGACGCGGGAGCTCCCGGTCGACGGCGTCCGCACGCTGGCCGCAACCCACGCGCCGACCAGGTTCAACATGCTCGGCCTTCACTGGCAGGGCCCGGGCCGGGTCTACTTCCGCGTTCACGGTTCAAAGGGCTGGACCGCCTGGCACGAGGCCGACGCCGAATCCGACGATCTTCCCGACCGGGGCACCGACGAAGCGCACCGGATGCGCGCATGGCGGCTCGGCAATCCGTGGTGGACGGGTACGTCCGAGCGGGTGCAGGTGCGCACCCGGGGACGAGTACAGCGTGTACGTGCCCACTTCGTCTGGAGCTCCGAGGAGCCGATGCTGGAGCGGTCGTTGCAGACGGCCGGCTCGCCGAAGATCATCCTGCGCAAGGCCTGGGGCGCGAACGAGCGGATTCGGCGGGACAACCCCGACTACGCGCCCGTGCTGCTCAACGCGATCGTTCACCACACGGCGGGTGCGGCGGGGTCCTCGCCCGCGCAATCCGCGGCGATCGTTCGCGGCATCCAGGTCTACCACGTGCAGGGCAACGGGTGGGACGACATCGGTTACAACTTCCTCGTCGACCGTTTCGGCCAGATTTTCGAGGGGCGCTACGGCGGGATCGAGCGCAACGTCATCGGTGCGCATGCGCAGGGGTTCAACACCGGCTCGGTAGGGATCTCGGTGCTCGGAAACTACGACAGCGCGGCGCTGCCGACCGCCGCGCGTGAGGCAGTCAGCCGGCTGATCGCCTGGCGACTGGACGTCGCCCACCTCCACCCGCTCTCGAGGATCACGTCGATCTCCAACGGGAACGCGCGGTTTCGGAAGGGCCTGCCCGTGTGGCTGCCGGCTGTCTCCGGCCACCGCGACACAGGCTTCACGAGCTGTCCGGGCAGGAATCTGTACAGCCAGCTCGGCGCCATCGCGCGGCGAGCCTCGGCGCTCGGGCTGCCGAAGCTGTATGCGCCCGTGGTCGAAGGCGCGCGGGGCGGACTTGTCAGCTTCTCCGCGCAGCTTTCGGCCTCGCTCCCGTGGAGCGTGACGATCTTCGACGCGACGCAGCGGCCGATTGCCGTCGGCACCGGGCTGGGAACGAAGGTCCAATGGACGTGGGACGCCCGTCTGGCGCCGCCGGGCTCGTACACGTACCGCATCTCGGCTGGGCCGAACGTCCGTCCGGCCACGGGGACGCTTGGGGCACCGACCGGAACGCTGACGCTGGACGCTGTCCGGGCCGACCCATCCGGGTTCACTCCCAACGGCGACGGGCTCACGGACGTGTCTCGGATCTCATACCGCCTGAGCGGCTCAGCGACGGTGGCGGTCGACCTTCAGGCCGAGGACGGAACGCCGCTGGCGCAGCTCTTCTCCGGATCGAAGCCTGCCGGCCGGCACGTGTTCGCCTGGGACGGCAGCGCCTATCCCGACGGCCGCTATCGCATCGTCCTGACCGCCCGTGGGCGCGGCGGGAGGCAGTTGACGGCGGCGACGCCCATTGTTCTCTCACGCACGCTCTCGGGCTTTGCGGTGGCCCCGACAGCGCTCTCGCCGAACGGCGACGGGATCAACGATTCGGCGTCGATCTCGTTCAACCTGGCGGTCCCCGCCCTGGCTTGGCTCCAGGTGCTCCGGGGCGGAACCGAGCTCGCGTCGCTGATCGCGGGCGAGCTGCCTGCCGGGCCGCAGGCAGCGGTCTGGGAGGGCCGGGCCCGCGACGGCGAGTACAGGCTCCGTCTGATGATCACAGACGCGACCGGGCCGGTGGCGCAGGAGTTCAAGGTCCGCGTCGACCGCATCGTGCCGACGCTCAAGCGCGTCAAGAAGCGCGGCCCTCTGCGCGTGTCCCTCAGCGAGCCGGCGCACGTCACCTTCGTCGCCGACGGAGTGGAAGTCACCATCCGCCGGCCGAAGGCCGGGATCTTCCGCGTTGTGCTCGACCGCCCGTTCAAGCGGCTGGAGGCCTTTGCCACGGACCCCGCGGGCAACGTCAGCCGCCGTCTACGGCTTCGTTAGCGGCTCGGCGCGCATAAACAGGCGCTCGGGCGTCCGCCGCACGGTGCGAAACCCGAGGCGTTCGTAAAGGGCAGCCGCTCTCGGGTTGCTCGTCAAGACCCGAAGACTCACAGCCTTGCCCTGCGCCAGCAGCGAGCGAATGATCGCGGTTCCAATCCCTTTCCCCTGCCACGCCGGAAGCAGCTCGATCAGGTCGAGCACCACCTCGCCGGGGCGGTCCCGCAGTTGGAGGACGCCGATGTCCTCCCCGTCGGCCTGGATCACCTGGTATTGGAGGGACACAAAGCGCTCGTCGAAGAGGCGTTGCTGGGCGACTTCGTCCCAGCCCCAGAGGAGCTCGACGTAGTCGCGCATCGCGCGACGGTGCAGGTCGAACAGGAAGTCCCGGTCCGCCTCTTTCGCAGGCCGCAAGCGCCATTCAACCGCCACGGACCCAGGCCTCGTAGTGGCGTTCGAGCTGATCGAGAAGCGTCGCGAGCAGCTGCGCCCGATCGACGGGCGCGCCGGCCTCGACGCTCAGCGACGTCGCCGGCGTGTCCACGTCCGTGGGGAGCTCGTCTTCACCGAGATTCGCGTTGATGCCGATCCCGAGCACGACTCGGTCGTCGCGCGCCTCGGCGAGGATGCCCGCCACCTTGCGTCCGCCGACCAGAAGGTCGTTCGGGAATCGGACTTCCGGTCGCACGCCGGTCTCCCGTGCGATCGCGTCGGCCGCAGCGAGA
>JBKPFE010000390.1:0-2327 GCA_046728705.1 Actinomycetota bacterium | reverse complement strand
ACGAGGATGAAGCCGGCGATCGTCGCGCCGATGTTCGGGATCATGTCGAGCAGCCCTGCGATCACACCGAGTGCGAGCGCGTAGCTCGACCCGAGCAGCCACGCCGTGGTGCCTTGCAGCGTGCCTGCGATGGTGGCGATGACGACGACGCCGATCGCCCAGCGCGACACCGACTCGGTGACCCGCTCCCACACCCCAAGCCAGCGCTCGTCCTCGCCTGGCATCAGCACGCTCGCGAGCGAGCGCTTCAGATTTGTCACGTCCGTCAGTAGGAAGAGGCAGATGAACAGGATCGTGAACGCCGCGAGGAAGACCCCAAAGAAGTCGCCGGCGACGCCGAGCACCGCAGAGATCGTGTCTGGGATCGAGAGCGAGACCTCCTGCGCCCCTGACTGGACATTCTCGGCGGCTCCCGAGTCCCCGAGCCACGAAAGCTCGCCCGACTCGCGAAGGTCCTCGACGATCGTTGGCAAGTCCTGGAGGAAGTCTCGTACCGCCCCCACGAGGGGTACGAGGAGCAGCAAGAAGAACACGGTCACCGCAAGTGCGCTTCCGAGCAAAGTGACCGTCGCAGCGAGCCCACGTGAGAGGCGCGTCTTCGTCATCACGAAGCGAACGGGGTACTCGAAGACGAGCGCCAGAAAGATCCCGACGAAGACGATCAGGAAGGTGTCGCCGATGGCTTGGAAGGCCGCGAGCACGCCCACCGCAGCGGCGACGAGGAGCAGCGTGCGCACGGGCAGAAGAAGCTCGACGCGCGTCGTCGCGGGTGAGCCCATATGCCGACGAGTGTATGGAGCGAGGCGGCTGGACCTCACGCGCCGCCCACGCATCGACTGAACGTCTTCAGGCGGGCTCGGCCGCCGGCTCGTCGCCGCGCGCTCTCAGAATCCCAAACACGGCCCGTCCTCCGGGACACTGATATCGAGGACGAGCAGCGTAATCGCGATCGCGAACAGGCCGTCACTGAACGCCTCGGTCCGGCCGGTCTCCCAGCGACTTCCCACGCCGGCGAATTCGACGTTCGACTAGCGCGCTCTGTCCCATCGCGGAAGCCGCGCGATGGCCGAGGAGTCATTATTCGGGACAAGTAGGCAAGAGAGCCATGCCCGAAACAGTCGAGACGAGCCCGCCGGAGGACGAAACCTCGAGCTACGCATCGCTGCTCGCCACGGGTGAGCGTGTGTTGCTCGTGCGGCGGCGGCACTGGCTCACATTTCTCGAGGCCGGACGTTGGTTCGTACTCGCCCTCGGAGCAGGAATTGCGGCTCTCGCACTCGGCCAGGCTGTCGGGTTCCTCGGCTCGCTCCTCGACTGGGCGTTCTGGATCTTCGTCACGATCGGGCTCCTCGGCGTCGCGTGGTACTTCTTCGCCTGGAGAGCCGAGCGCTACCTCGTCACGACCCGCCGCGTTATCGAGGCGGGCGGCGTGATCAACAAGTACACGCGTGACACCTCGCTCCAGATGATCAGCGACATGATCGTGGGGCACCCGTGGCTGGGACGGATCGTCGGCTACGGCGAGCTCGACCTGTTGACGGCGTCCGAGGCCGGGACGAGCAAGATCCGCTTTCTGCCCGACGCCGACGGCTTCAAGAAGGCGCTGCTCGATGCAAGGCACGAGCTCGAGCTCGAATTGGGTGGAGGCCGGGCCCAGGAGCGCGCCGCTTCTGTCGACTCGGCGCCACAGCCTGCGTCAACCCCGGTTGCCCTTTCGGCCGACGAGCTCGACTCCACGCTTGGCCGGCTGGCGGACCTGCGCGACCGCGGGCTGATCACGCAGCAAGAGTTCGACGAGAAGAAGCGCGAGCTCCTCGATCGGCTCTAGCCGGCCTCGCCCTCAAACGCGCCTAGTTGTCGAGGACTGTCAGGTCGAGCTGGCGGAGGCGTTCAGGGTCGGCGAGGAGGTCGATCTCGACGATCCTCCCGTCTCTGACCGTGATGGCCCCGACCGAGTACGGCTCTCCGTCGAGGGTGGCGACGGCTCCGGCGGCGCCGTTGATGAGCGCCGGGTGCGTGACCAAGCCGAGCCGCGAGTAGAAGAGCGCCTGGCCGGCGACCGCCCTCGCCCCACGAACCTGCCTCGATCCGCCCGCGGGTCCGAGGTCTGCGCGCAGCACGACGTCCGGGTCAAGGACCTCGAGCAGCGCCTGGAAGTCGCCGTCGCGCGCGGCCGCGAGAAAAGCGTCGACGACTTCGCGCTGAGTGTCGAGGTCGGCGTCGGGAACCGTGTTCTCGCCCTGGACGCGGCGGCGCGCGCGGCTGGCGAGCTGGCGTGCCGCCTCGGGCGAGCGGTCGACGATCGGCGCGATCTCGTCGAAGGGCAC
>JBKPFE010000149.1:0-1688 GCA_046728705.1 Actinomycetota bacterium | reverse complement strand
GACCCGCGCGGGTGAGGTCCGAGCGGTCGACGGCGTCTCGTTCAACGTCGAGGTCGGTGAGATGCTCGGGATCGTGGGGGAGTCGGGTTGCGGCAAATCGGTCACCGTGCTCTCGCTCATGGGACTGGTCCAGCCCCCGGGCCGCGTCGTCGAGGGCTCAGCCATGTTCCAGGGGAGAGACCTGGTCAAGCTGGGGGGACGCGAGATGGAGGACATCCGCGGCAAGGAGATCGGGATGATTTTCCAGGACCCCATGACCTCGCTCAACCCGACGCTGACGATCGGGACGCAGATCACGGAGACGCTCCGCCGCCATCTCGGCATGAACCGCCAGCAAGCGCGCAAGCGGGCGGTCGAGCTGCTCGATGAGGTTCACATCCCGAATGCGGCCAAGCGGCTCGACGACTATCCACACCGCTACTCCGGTGGGATGCGCCAACGCGTAATGATCGCGATCGCACTCGCCTGCAACCCGAAGCTGCTGATCGCGGACGAGCCGACGACCGCGCTGGACGTCACCGTGCAGGCGGGCGTGCTCGACCTGTTCCACGAGCTGCGCACCCAGCACGAGATGGGCGTGATCATCATCACGCACGACATGGGCGTCGTCGCCGAGACCGCGAACGACATCATCGTCATGTACGCGGGTCAGATCGTGGAGCAGGCATCGGCGCTCGATCTGTTCGACAATCCGGAGCATCCCTACACCGAGGCGCTGCTCTCCGCGTTGCCGCAGGTGGAAGGCGAGGGCATCCGGGAGGGCCGGCTCCTGTCGATCCCCGGCCGGCCGCCTGACCTGATCGAGCCGCCGCCGGCGTGTCGCTTCGCGCCTCGCTGCGCCTTTGCGGGCCAGGACGACTGCGCGGTCGTGCCGCCGGAGCTCCGCGAGATCCGTCCGGGGCACTGGGTTCGCTCCTCCCATCCCGCCTCGGAGCGAGCCGCCGAGCCCGTAGGAGTCGCATGAGCGAGCTGCGAACAGACGGCGCTCAGCCTGCGAGCGGCGAGGCGCTGCTCACGGTCAAGAACCTCAAGAAGTACTTTCCGGTGAAGGGAGGCTTCCTCATCGACCGGACGGTCGATTACGTCAAGGCGGTCGACGACGTCTCGTTCGAGGTGCGCGCCGGGGAGACGCTGGGGCTGGTCGGCGAATCGGGCTCGGGCAAGACGACAACCGGTTTCTGCGTGCTCCAGCTGCTCAAGCCGACCTCGGGGTCGGTTCGCTTCGATGGTCAGGAGCTCACGACGATGAGCCGGCGCGACCTTCGGGCGATCCGCCGCGAGATTCAGATCGTCTTCCAGGACCCGTACGCGTCGCTCAATCCGCGCATGACCGTCGGCGATATCGTCGGCGAGCCGCTCGTCGTCCACGGCGTCGGGAACCGGCGCTCACGCCGCCGCAGCGCGGAGCAGTTGCTCGAAGTCGTCGGCTTCAACCCGGACTTCATCAACCGCTACCCGCACGAGTTCTCGGGCGGCCAGCGCCAGCGGATCGGAATCGCCCGCGCCCTCGCGCTCAACCCGAGGTTGATCGTCTGTGACGAGCCTGTCTCGGCGCTGGACGTCTCCATTCAGGCGCAGATCCTCAACCTGCTCAAGGACCTCCAGAACGAGTTCGGCCTCTCCTATCTGTTCATCGCCCACGATCTGGCCGTCGTCAGGACGATGAGCGATCGCATCGCGGTCATGAA
>JBKPFE010000016.1:0-3302 GCA_046728705.1 Actinomycetota bacterium | reverse complement strand
CCCAGGCCGGCATTAGCACCGGTCACGACGGCGGTCCGCCCGGACTGGTCGGGGACCTCGGCCGCCGTCCACCGACCACGCCCGGCGCCGACTCGTTCCTGAACGGAGATCATCGAATCTGAGAGTAGCTCAGAATCTGAGCATAGCTAAGATCGCCCGCGCCGAGTCTGGTCGCTGCTTTACTTCCAGTTGCAACGCCGATCGACCCGAGGAGCGGAGATGCGCGCAGGGTTCATGTCCATCGAGAAGGCCTTTGCGACCTATTCGGAGGGTATGACGCTTGCTTCGCAGAACGCTGAACTTGGGGATCCTGGCGCATGTAGACGCCGGTAAAACGACACTCACCGAGCGGCTGCTGTACGCGGCCGGTGTCATCGACGACATCGGCAGCGTCGATGACGGCAGCACACAGACCGACTTCTTGGCGCTGGAGCGGCAGCGCGGCATCACGATCAAGTCGGCCGTCGTGTCGTTCGTCATCGACGACGTCACCGTCAACCTGATCGACACGCCGGGCCACCCGGACTTCATCGCTGAGGTTGAACGGGTTCTGAGTGTCCTGGACGGTGCGGTTCTGGTGGTCTCCGCCGCCGAGGGCGTGCAGCCGCAGACGCGCCTGCTGATGCGGGCAGTCCAGCGGCTGCGCATTCCGACGCTCTTGTTCGTGAACAAGATCGACCGCGCCGGTGCGGGTTACGAGCGCGTGCTGGAGGCGATCTCGGAGCGACTGACGCCTGCGATCGTCGCGATGGGATCCGTCGACGGCCTCGGAACACGAGCTGCCCGGGTCACGCCGTGGGGCGCCGGCGACGCCGCCCTCCGGACGAGGCTAACCGAGGTGCTCGCCGAGCAGGACGATTCGATCCTGGCCGCGTTCGTCGAGGACGACGCGATCCCGTATCGACGGTTGCGCGAGGAGCTCGCGACGCAGACGGGGCAGGCGCTAGTGCATCCCGTCCTCTTCGGGTCGGCGATCACGGGCGCGGGTGTGAATTCGCTGATGGCCGCGATCGCGGAGCTGCTGCCTGCGGCCGCAAGAGACGCCGACGGCCCCGTGTCGGGGACCGTCTTCAAGATCGAGCGCGGTCCTGCCGGTAACAAGATTGCCTACGTCCGCATGTTCTCGGGCACCGTCCGAACACGCGATCGGCTGCACTTCGGCGGCGACGCCCAAGAGAAGGTGACCGCGATCAGAGTCTTCGACCGCGGCTCGGCCGTCCCGCGGGCGTCGGTGTCCGCCGGCGAGATCGGAAAGCTCTGGGGTCTCGGTGAGATCCAGATGGGCGACGCGGTCGGCACATCGCGGCCGGCCGTCGAGCATCATCATTTCGCCCCGCCGACGCTCGAGACAGTGGTCGTTCCCCGCAACCCGGACGACAAGGGGGCGCTCCACGTCGCGCTCGCCCAGCTCGCCGAGCAGGACCCGCTGATCGACGTGCGGCAGGACGACATCCGCCAGGAGCTGTCCGTGTCGCTCTACGGCGAGGTCCAGAAGGAGGTCATCCAGGCGACGTTGGCAAGCGACTTCGGCCTCGACGTCACGTTCCGCGAGACGACGACGATCTGCATCGAGCGGCCGATCCGCACCGGCGAGGCCGTCGAGGTCCTCCGCGCGGAGTCGAATCCGTTTCTCGCCACGGTCGGGCTACGCATCGATCCTGCGCCTAACGGCTCGGGGATCGATTTCCGAATGCAGGTCGACGTTCGCACACTCCCGTTGTACCTCTACAAGACGGTCGAAAGCTTCACGAAAACTATGGGCCAGTACGTCCGCCAGACGCTGCAAGAGGGCCTCTTCGGTTGGCAGGTCACAGACTGCATCGTGACGATGACGAAGTGCACCTACAGCGTCCCTGACGGCCCTCCATCAAGACGGGGACCGCTCAGCACGGCCGCCGACTTCCGAAAGCTCACGCCGATCGTCGCGATGCGTGCACTCGAATACGCGGGGACGGCCGTCTGCGAGCCAATCGTCCGAGTCAGCCTCGAGATCCCGGCGGACACGATCGGGGCGGTCATGCCCGCACTGGCGCAGCTCGGTGCTGCCATCAAGACGCCGTCGTTGCAGGGGAAGCTCTGCACGATCGAGACGATCTTGCCCGCGGCTCGGGCTCATGACCTCCAGCGGCAGCTGCCGAGGCTGACGGGCGGCGAGGGCGTGCTGGAGTCCGGCTTCGCCGGTTACCAGCCGGTGAGCGGCGACCAGCCGACCCGGCGGCGGACGACGGCGAACCCGCTCAACTTGGACGAGTACATGATGCACCTCGCGCGACGCGTCCAGGAGCGCATCAATTAATCCGGAGCTTCGGCGCCTCTCGAACCGCAAGAGCGAGACCGGCCCGGCCACGGGCCGGCAAGGCCGGGACGGTCGCCGGAGAAGGTTCCTAGTCTTCGGGCCCCGCCTCGATCACCACCGACGGCGCGGAGCGCTTCGCCGGGCCGTGGTACACGGCCTCGACGTTGTTGCCGTCCGGATCGAGAACGTATGCGCTGTAGTAGCCCGGGTGGTACGACCGCTCGCCCGGCGCGCCGTTGTCCCGCCCGCCCGCGGCCAGCCCGGCTTTGTGAAAGCCTTCGACCGTCTCGGGGCCGTCGGCCTGAAACGCGATGTGCAACCCCGCTGTGGGCGGCTTGTCGGCGCTAACGTACAGCTCGTCGGCGCTGAAGGCATCCGTGCCTTCCCGCGTCAGTTCTCGCCCCACCGCTGCAAGCACGGTGCGGTAGAAGCGCTTGCTCGCCTCGAGATCCGAGACGCGCACGTGCACGTGATCGAAGAGCCGGCCTTGATGGAACTGCATCAGAGCGATCTCGCTTCGATCTTACGGGAGGTGTCTCACTGGCCGTTGCCGGGCCGGCGCGTGGCTCACGCGTTGTCGCGCAGGACGGAGAGCGCGCGGACCGTCGCGTAGCCGCGCCACTCCAGTGCTGCGGCCGGCGAGTAGCTCTGGAAGTCGACCGACCAGCCGCCGTCCTCGTCCTGCTCGCCGGCGAGCCGTTCGAGATCGGCCGCGACCGAAGCCTTGTCGAGGATAGTTCGTGCGGGTCGACCGGGCTCGGGAGCGAGGTCGAGCGGCCACAGGGTCTCGTCGGGCCGACCACCGACAACGCGCAGCCGGCCGTCGTCCGGGGCGTACTCGCCCAGCCGCGCCAGCAGCCCTGGCGCAGCGGCGTCACGGTCATGCACGGCGTCGAGGAAGCGCACGGCGAAAGCGAGCTCGTACGGCGCGGGAGCTGCATCGAGCGCGTCGATCGCGGCGAGGCAGCTACTCGTGGCCCGGGCGAGCCAGGGATGGGCGGCGACT
>JBKPFE010000239.1:0-6053 GCA_046728705.1 Actinomycetota bacterium | reverse complement strand
TCGTCGCGGTCGGCGAGGATGCGGAGCCGCTCGAGGTCGGCGTAGTCCTCCGAGATCTCGCCGACACGCCCCTCGACCTCCTCGTAGTACGTCTCGGGAGTATCCAAGAAGATGACGCCGCGCTCCTTCATCGCCTCGACGGTGCCGACGATGTTCTCGCTCTGCATCGCGATGTGCTGGACGCCCGGGCCGCCGTTGAACTCGAGGTACTCCTCGATCTGGCTTTTCCGCTTGCCCTCGGCCGGCTCGTTGATCGGAAACTTGATCTTGCCGCTCCCGTCCGCCATCACCTTCGACATCAGCGCCGAGTACTCGGTCTGGATCTGGTCGTCGCCGAAGTGGACGATGTTCGTCATCCCGAAGACCCGCTCGTAGAACTCGACCCAATGGTTCATCCGACCGAGCTCGACGTTCCCGACGACGTGGTCGAGCATGATCAGGCCGACTCCCGTCGCCGGCTGCCCGTTGTCGACCGCTGAGCGATATCCCGGGAGGTACGGGCCCGCGTAGTCGTCCCGGTTCACAAACATGTGGATGATCTCGCCGTAGGTTCCGATCGAGGCGAGCTCGACAACCCCGAACTCGTCCTCTACCGACTCAGGCTCGCGGATTCCACGCGCGCCGCGCTGGATGGCTTGCCGATACGCCTCGGTGGCGCTCGGCACCTGAAGCGCGACGACTTTCGCGGCGTCGCCGTGACGGCACGCGAACTGCGTGATCTCGCTGTCGGGACGCACGCCGCTCGTGAACACGAACCGGATGTCTCCCTGCTCGAGCACATAGGAAGCGCGGTCCCGCACACCCGTCTCGGGCCCCGCGTATGCCGTTCGCGTGAAGCCGAAGGCGTGCTCGTAGAAGTAGGCCGCCTGCTTCGCGTTCCCGACCCAGAACTCAACGTGATCCCAGCCCTTTAGCGGCATGAAGTCGGTGGCGCTCATCGGGTCGAATCTTAGGCGGATTCGAGCGCGGGGCGACGGCGGGCGAGAAGGAGAGCCACGCCGATCGCGATCCCGCCCGCGACCTGTAGCCAGGTCAGCTCCTCGGAGAGCAACGCCACCGCAAACAGCGCGGCGAGAAACGGCTGCAGGTTGGTGACGAGCGTCGCGCGTGACGGGCCGACCCGCTCGATCGCCGTGAACCAGAGGAAGTTCGTCAGGACGAGCGGGCCAAGGACCGCGAATGCGAAGGCGGCCCAGACTAGAGCCTCGAGATCCCAGCGCTGGTCGAGCAGCTGCGGTGTCGCCGTGATCAGCAGTGGGATCGAGCCGAAGGCGAGTGCGCCAGCGCTGATCCGCCAGACCGAGTAACGACGCAGCAGCGGCACGATCGCCACGGAGTAGAAGCCCCAGGTCGCCGCTGCGAGGAAGGCCAGCAGGTCCCCGGCCAGGTTCCCCGAGACGCCGCTGGCCGAGCCGGCGGCTACCAGCGCGACACCGAGGAACGAGATCGCAGCGGCGATCCAGAAACGCCTGTGCAGCCGCTCGACTCCGAGGGCGTAGGCGAAGATCCCGGTGAGGATCGGCAGAGTCCCGAAGATGAGCGCCGTCGTAGACGCATTCGTGAGGTCGATCGCGTACATGAATCCGATCGAGTTGAGGTAGATCCCGATGATCGCGGCACCGCCGAGAAGGACGGCATGGCGACGCTCGAAGCGCAGCGAGTGTTCGAGGCCGTAGGTGATTCCCGAAACCACAATCGCCGCCGCACCGAACCGGAGCGCCGAGTACGCGAGTGGCTGGAACCCGTGCGTGACGGCATAGCGCGTGACGGTGAAGTTGAACGCCCAGATGGAGACGGTCACGAGCAGCATGAGCTCGGCCCCGCTGATCCGCCTCACCCCTCGACCCTACCGGCCTGCGAGGAGGCGGTAGGTTTGGCCCCGATGGCGGGAGAACCGACCAAGGACGACATCGACGCGCTCGTCGGACCGGCGACGCCGCACTTCGCGTACCAGCTTCGCGCGCGGGTCCGAGAGCTGATCGAAGGTCTCCCGGAGGATCATCCGGTTCGCCGCTATGGCGAGGAGCAGATGGAGCTCCTCGACCGGCTCGGCTATGCGTCTTCGAAGGCCGAGGAACTGCCGCCCGTGCCGCGCGAGAAGGGCACGGGGTGGCAACAGATCCCGAGCTCTGCGCCCGCGAGCAACCCGCTTCCCAAGGGCAGATGAAGGGCGCGTCCGTCCTCGTGACGGGCGGCTCGCGCGGGATCGGCAAGGCGATCGCGCTGCGATTCGCCGAGCTCGGCGCGGCGCGGGTTGCGATCGGCTATCTGCGCAACGACCAGGCGGCTGAGGAGACCGCGAAGCAACTGCGATCGGCCGGCGCCGAGCCGGTGCTCGTCCGGGGCAACGTTTCGTCGGCGCGGGTCCTCGGCGAGGTCACCGAGGGCGGCCCGTGGGACGCGATCGTTCACAGCGCCGCGACCGGGGTTATCCGTCCCGCCCTCGAGACTGAGGATCGCCACTGGGATTGGACGATGAACGCGAACGCCAGGGCGCTGCTGTCCCTGACGCGCGCCGCCGCACCGACGATGCCCGCTGGATCCTCGATCGTCACGATCTCGAGCCTCGGCTCGTTCCGGGTGCTCGAGAACTACGTCCTCGTCGGGACCTCGAAGGCCGCGCTCGAGGCGCTTGTCCGCTACCTGGCCGTCGAGCTGGCGCCTGGTGGCATCCGCGTCAATGCCGTATCGGCCGGAGTCGTGGAGACCGAGGCGCTCGACCACTTCCCCAACCGCGAGCAGATGATCGCGATGACCAAGGAGCGCACGCCTGCCGGGCGCATGGTCGAGCCCACGGACGTCGCCTCCGCAGTGGCGTTCCTGTGCTCGCCCGACGCCCAGATGATCTGCGGCCAGACGCTGATCGTCGACGGCGGCTACTCGCTGCTGGCGTGAGAGACGCCGCTTGCGGTGTCTTCTCCAGGCCGTGCGGCTAAGGCATCGCTTGCGATGCCGTTTAGAGGGCATGCTGGCTTTGCCAGCGTGCCTGTCCCTTCTCCCGTGCGGCCGTCTGCAATGACCGGTCGACACGCTGAGCAGTCGGAGGACGTGTGAGCAAAGAGCTGTTTGCGCGCCTGGCCGAACTCCCGGACGTCGAGCAGCGTCCGTCGCAGTTCCACGGCGAGCCGGCCCTCTGGATCGACGGCCGGGAGTTCGTCCATACCCACGGCGAGCGCTGGATCGAGATCCGGCTGACCGGCAAGCTGTTCAACCAGCTCGACGACGAGCGCGCGATGCGGCGCAGCCGCACCTCCGACTGGGTGATGGTCGACGCGAACCATGCCGACTTGATCGTCGACCTGGCGCGGCAGGCGCTGGAGGCGAACCGCCGGAGCTAGACGCGAACGCCGTAGATCTCGGCGACCTTGGCCTTTAGGTACGCCAGATACGGCTCCGCGTCCAACGGCCCGCCGACGATGCGCTGGAACATCTCCTCGGGCGGGAACCGCCGGCCCCAGCGATAGAGCTTGTCCCCGAGCCACTCGCGTAGCGGCCCGAACTCGCCCGCCTCCATCCGCGCGTCCAAATCGGGCAGGTCGCCGCGCGCCGTCTCCCAGATCTGCACCGAGGCGATCGTGCCGAGCAGGTACGTCGGGAAGTAGCCAAACGAACCGCCCGACCAGTGGACATCCTGAAGGACGCCCTTCGCGTCGTCCGGCACGTCCACCCCGAGGTACTCCTTCATCTTCGCGTTCCAGGCTTCGGGCAGGTCCTCGAGGGCAAGCCGCTCGCCGATGATCTCCTGCTCGAGCTCGTAGCGCAGGATGATGTGCATGCCGTAGGTGATCTCGTCCGCCTCCACGCGGATGTAGGACGGCTCGACCTTGTTCACCGCCCGCCACCAGGCCTCCGCGTCTACGTCGCTCAGCTCCGCCGGGAACACCTCCTGCAGCTTCGGGAAGAAGTAGCGCCAGAACGGACGGCTCCGGCAGACGAGGTTCTCCCAGAGCCGGCTCTGCGACTCGTGCAGCACCATCGAGTTGAGCACGGTAAGCGGGGTGCGGTCGAGCTCTCGGTCGATCCCGTACTCGTAGAGCCCGTGCCCGAACTCGTGGCTCGAGTGGAAGATCGATTCCAGGTCGGCCTCGGAGTACCGGGTCGTCAGGCGAATGTCGTCGAGCCCGATCGAGGTCGCGAACGGGTGCACGGTCGGGTCGAGCCGCCAGGCCTCCGACGTGTAACCGAGCTGCTCGAGGATCTCGCGGCCGAAGAGCTCCTGCTTCTCGACCGGGAAGTGTCCGTGGGCGAAGCTCGTATCGACCTGCTCCGCGCCCGCCACCTCGCGGATGAGCGGGATCAGCTCCTCCTTGAGCCGCGTGAAGACGGCGGTGATGTCCTCGCTGCGGGCGTCCTCCTGGTAGTCGTCGAGCAGAATGTCGTAGGCCGACTTCCCCGAGTCGGCGAAGCACGCGATGTACTGCTGCGTCAGCTCGACGTTGCGCTTCAGGTACGGCAGGAACGCTTGATAGTCGGCGTTCCTCCGCGCCTCGGCCCAGGCGGGCACTCCGAGCACCTCCGCCCGCGTGAGCTCGGCGCGAAGCTCGGCGGGTACCTTGCGCGCCTTCTCCCAGTCCCGGCGCGTGACCCGGATCAGCGCGGCGTCGATCGATTCCGGGTCGAGCTCGCGCTCGTACTCGGCCAACGAGTCGAGCAGCTCGCCGATCTCGTCGGAGATGAAGAGCTCGTGTGCGAACCGGTCGATGGTCGAGAGCTGATCGCCGCGTGACGGCGTCCCCTTCGGCGGCATCATCGTGTGCTGGTCCCAACCCAGCAGCCACCCGGCTCGCTTGAGGTCGTGGATGACGCCGAGGCGCTCGCGCAATTGGGTCAGGCTCTGTTCGTGGCTCATGGTGTAGTCAACGCTCCTGTCGTGTAGACGCCCGTTGCGTTCCAGAGCAGAAATCCGCCCGTCTTCCATCTGCGAGCGGCCCTGATCTGATCCTGCACGTGCGTCAGGGTGGGTGTGCCCGAGAAGCTGAAGTCCTCGAGCCAGGGGACGAGCTGTGCCTTGCCGCGCCGCATCTGCCGGCGGAAGTCGCGCAACGATCGCCCGACGGTCTTCCCGGGCACCGAGACTGGACTGGCAAGCCCGTACTCGCCGGACCCGTAGTGAGAGGGATAGACCATGGGAGAGATCGCGTCAACGATTTTCGCCAGCCGCCGCGGCGACTGGCCGACTCCCAGATTACGCGTCGCGGAGAGACCGAAGAGATCAACCGAGACCCGCGCCCCCATCGACCGCAGCCGATTGGTCGCGTAGTGGACGAAGCGCGCGATCGTCGTCGACATCGGCTCCGCCCTCTTTCCAGGGAAGACGGCCGATTCGATGTCGCCGTCGCTCGGGAAGCGGACATAGTCGAACTGGATCTCGTCGAACCCGGCGCGCACCGCCGCTTTCGCCACGGCCAGGTTGTAGTTCCAGACCCGCTTGTCGTAGGGGTTCGTCCAGCCGAGGCCAGCATGGTTGACCCACACGGCTCCGCCGGTCGTCCGGATCGCGTAGTCGGGCCGGTTCTCGGCCAGAATCGGGTCTTCGAAGCAGACCACGCGGCCGATGAGGTACATCCCCTTCTGGTGGATCTGCGTGGCGACTTTCTTCGGGTCGTAGTAGCGCTTCGCCGCTCCGATCTGCCGGGCGAGCGACGGAGCGAGGCTGTGGAAAGCGACCTCCCCGTTCTCATCCTTGACGTCGAGCTCGATCGTGTTCAGGCCGAGTGTCGAGGTGTACTCCGCGAGCTTGCCCGGGATTGAGGCGAGCGCCATCGTCACGTGGATGCCGCGGATCTCCGCGGGAGGCTGAGGACGGGCGGGCTGCCGCTTCTTCTCCGCCTTCTTCGCACCGGGCGTCGCGGACGACTCGCCACTGCTGTCGAGCCCCCGAGCTCCAACGGCGACGGCGGCTGCGCCGAGAAGCAGTGCGGTTGCGCCTGCAATCCGTCTGATCCGTTTACGCCTTCGGGCCGCGCGACGGCGCTCGCGAAACCGTTCGTTGGGGTCGAGGTTTTCCACAGAGGGCGCACAGTATGCTCGGGAAATCGAGGGGAGGTGGCCAT
>JBKPFE010000336.1:0-2395 GCA_046728705.1 Actinomycetota bacterium | reverse complement strand
TCGTAGACCTGCGCCGGACACATCCGCTCCCAGAGCATCGCGACCTCGCGCGGCACGTCCTTGCGCACGCGGATGTGGTTCGGGGCGTCGTCCCGGGTCTTGTTTCCCGACAGGTAGACCGACGAGAGCTTGTCGAAGCTGAGCTTGCCGTCCGCGGCCGGGTAGCGGGCGGAGCGGTTCGTCCGGATCAGATCTACATCCGCATCGCGCTCGGTGCGAAGGTCCTTCGGCGGGAACTTCCCGAAGCTGGCCGTCGCCGCGCCGGCGATCGCGCCGCCCATCAGGAACCCACGAGCGAACGCCTGCCGCATGTTGCGGACTTTCTTCAGGTCGTCCCAGACGAATGTTTCGCGAAGGGACTCGTCGTAGGACGCCAGCGCGCCCGGGGTCCACGGCGTGCGGCCTGGCCGGAGTGCCGCGAAGGCGGCCTCGGCTGCCAGGCGGCCGGACTCGATCGCGTAGTGGATCCCTTTCAGCGCCGGCACGTTCACGAAGCCGGCGCCGTCGCCGGTGAGGAGCAGCCCCGGAGCGTGCAACCGCCGCGGCAGCGCCACGAACCCGCCCTCGGGGATCGTCTTCGCGCCCCAGCCAATCCGCTCGCCCCCGTCGAGGATCCGCCGGACGAGCTTGTGCGTCTTCAGCTCTTGGAGGAGTTCGTGGACGGAGACCTCGACATCGCGGTAGTCGAGCCCGACGACCATCCCGAGCGTGACCATGTCCTCGCCCATCGGGTAGATGAAGGAGCCGCCGAACTCGCGGTACCTGCGCCCGCCGCGCAAGGGCCAGCCCATCGTGTGGATGACGCGGTCGAGTGGGCGGGCGACCTTCCAGACCTCCTTCACGCCGAGCGCCCAGACCTGTGGATTCTCGCCGGCGAGCCCGAAGCGGTCGAGCGCGATGCCGGTCAGGTGACCCTGCGTCCCTTCGGCGAGGATGGTCACCCTCGCCGTCACGTCGGAGCCGGGCTCGAAGTTCGGGAGCGGCTCGCCGTCGCGCCCACGGCCCTTGTCTCCTGTGCGGACCCCGACCGTCCTCGCGCTCTCGACGAGTAGCTTCTGTGCCGCCGTCTCCGGGAGAATCACGACGCCGACGGCCTCGGCCTGCTCGGCGAGCCAGCGTGAAAGCTGAGACAGCGAGGCGACGACGTTCCCGTCATTTCTCATCGTCGGCGGCGTCGGGATCCGCAGCGCCGAGCTCGAGGTCAGGAAGTAGACGCTCTCGTGCTCGACCCGGCCGTACGACGGTACGTCCTCGATCCGGAAGTCCCGACCGTGAAACAGGCGCCGGAGGCCGCGCGGGTTGACGACGGCTCCGGAGACGAGGTGCGCGCCGACGCCCTTCCCCTTCTCGAGCACGGCAACCGGCACCTCGCCGAGGCGCTCGGCGGTCTCGGGCGAGTCCTCCAGCAGTTGGCCGAGCCGGATCGCGCACGCGAGCCCCGCCGGGCCGGCGCCGACGATCAGCACGCCGACGTCGATGCGCTCTTCCGGCGGATCGCTCGGAGCGGCGACGAACTCGTTGGGGTCGAACGGAGGTGAAAAGTCCGCGGGCTTCGTCACGACTTGCGCTGGCGGACGAGCTCGGTGAGTTTGGGCACGATCTCGTGCAGGTCGCCGACGACCCCGAGGTCGCAGAAGTCGAAGATCGGCGCGTTCGGGTCCTTGTTGATCGCGACGATGACACCCGAGCTCTGCATCCCGACCTTGTGCTGGATCGCCCCGGAGATCCCGCAGGCGACGTAGAGCTTCGGGGAGACGGTCTTTCCGGTTTGCCCGACCTGCGTCGCGTAGGGATACCACCCGGCGTCGACTACCGCCCGTGTGGCGGCGACGGCGCCGCCGAGCGCCTGCGCGAGCTCCTCGACGAGCTTGAAGTTCTCCGGTGTGCCGAGCCCACGGCCGCCGGCGACGATCACGTCGGCGTCCTCGATCGACGGGCCCTCGCTCTCGGCGTGCGCCTGCTCCAGCATCGTCGCGCCGAGCGAGAAGTCCTCGAACTCGAAATCGAAGTCCTCGACCTCCGCCTCGCCGCCCGTTTCCTTCGGGTCGAACGTGCCCGCACGGATCAGCGCCAGCCGCGGCTCGCCGCTCCAGCCGACGTCGACATAGACCGAGTCGCCGAGCGCCGGGCGCTTCCCGATCAGGTTCCCGTTCTCCTGGACGAGGTCGGTGAGGTCCCAGTTGAGACCTGCGCCGAGGCGCGCGGACAGCCCGGCGGCGAGGTCGGCCGAGAGCACGGACGCCGCGAACAGGATGGTGTCGATGCCTTGCTCGCGGACGAGGGCGGCGAGCGCGTCGACGCGCGGCTGCGGGAGCGGCTTCTCGAGCTCGGGCTTGTCGGCGACGTACACCTTGGCCGCCCCGTATGCCCCCGCGGCCGGGGCGAGGTCGCGCAC
>JBKPFE010000007.1:0-5174 GCA_046728705.1 Actinomycetota bacterium | reverse complement strand
TTCTGAGAATTCCCTGAGAACGGCGCTTTTCACAGGAGATTCTCAGAAAGCGCTGCGAGGCTGGCCGCCATGTCGCTGAACGACACGGCGAGCACGAACGGGCAGCGCATCCTCGTCGTCGACGACGAGCCCTCGATCGTGGACGCGGTTGCCACCGCGCTTCGCTACGAGGGCTTCGAGGTCGAGGAGGCCGCGACGGGGCGCGAGGCGTTGGCGGCCGTCGGCCGAAACGAGCCCGACCTGATCGTGCTCGACTGGATGCTCCCCGACATCGAGGGCATCGAGGTGGGCCGCCGGCTGCGAGAACGAGGGTTCAAATCCGCGGTGCTGTTCCTCACCGCGAAGGATGCGACCGAGAACAAGGTCGAGGCGCTGCGCGCGGGCGGCGACGACTACGTCACGAAGCCGTTCAGCCTGGCCGAGATCGTCGCGCGCACCCACGCGATTCTCCGCCGGACCGCCGGCTCGCTCCCAGGTGACACGCTGAGCTTCGGAGATCTCGTCCTGGACGAATCCCGCCACGAGGTGTTTCGCGGCGAGCAGGCGGTCCCACTCACCGGGACCGAGTTCAGCCTGCTGCGCTACTTCATGCTCAACCCGAGGCGCGTCCTGTCGAAGGCCCAGATCCTCCAGCACGTCTGGCACTACGACTTCGGTGGGAACTCGAACGTCGTCGAGACGTATGTGAGCTACCTGCGGAAGAAGCTCCACGCGCTCGGCCCGCCGGTGATCAAGACCGTTCGCCAGGCCGGCTACATGCTCGAAGCAAGCGAGACGTAGGTGCTTGCCCGCCTGTCTCTTCGCTCCCGGCTCGTCCTCGGAGTGACCGCCCTGGCAACGGTTGGCCTCGCTGTCGCCAACGTTGCGACCTACGCGTCGCTTCGCTCGTTCCTCATCGAGCAGGTCGACCGCGGCCTGGACGAGTCTCACTTCGGCGTCGAGCGTGACGTGTCGAGACACGGGTGCGGACAAGGCGGCGCATCGCCGGGCGATTACATCGAGGTTCGCGATTCCGCCGGGCGGGTCCTCTGCGACCGGTCGGGTACCGACTACGGCGAGGAGGCACAGTCGCCTCCGGAGCTCTCCAGCGCGCTCGACGACGCGATCTCGGGCCTTGGACTGGGTGAAGCCGCGTACATCACCGCCGGCGCGCAAGACGGCGGGCGCCGGTATCGGGTGCGGGCGTGGATTGACGAGCACAGCGGGACGACGCTCGTGCTGGCGCGCTCGCTGGAGGACGTGGACGCGACGCTAGGGCGGCTGCTTTGGATCGAGTTACTCGTCGCGGTTGCGGTTCTCGCCGGCCTCGGACTGCTCGGGCTCTGGGTCGTGCGATTGGGTCTGCGCCCGCTCGCCGCGATCGGCGAGACGGCCGCCGCGATCGCCGCTGGAGATCTCTCCCGGCGAGTCGATCGCGCCGAGCAACGCACTGAGGTCGGACGACTTGGGCTCGCGCTCAACGCGATGCTCGGTCGAATCGAGTCGGCCTTCCACGCCCAGGCGGCGTCCGAGCAGCGGCTTCGCCGGTTCGTCGCAGACGCATCACATGAGCTCCGGACACCGCTTGCCGCCGTGCGTGCGTACGCGGAGCTGTTCTCACGCGGAGCCGCCCAACGCCCCGAAGACCTCGAGCGCTCCATGCGCGGGATCAGCAGCGAGTCCGAGCGAATGACGGTGCTCGTCGACGATCTCCTGCTGCTGGCTCGCCTGGACGAGGGTCGGCCGCTCGAACGTAAGCCGGTGCGGCTGGAACGTGTCGTCGAAGACGCGGTCGAGACCGCCCGAACGGTCGATCCCGACCGCCCGATCAGCCTGATGCTCAAGTCCGCGCCCGTCCTCGGCGACCAGGCTCGGCTTCGTCAGATCATCGACAACCTCCTCAGCAATGTCCGCGCGCATACCCCGGCCGGCTCGCCGGTCGACGTGCGGGTGAGCACCTCGAACTGCAGCGCCGTCGTCGCCGTCACCGACAGTGGACCGGGCCTCACCGACGGGGACGCCGAGCGCGTCTTCCGACGCTTCTACCGTGCCGACGAATCCCGCTCGCGGGCGAGCGGCGGCGTGGGGCTCGGGCTCGCGATCGTTGCTGCCGTGGCGGAGGCGCACGGCGGCACCGTCGCTGCAGCGTCCGATCACGGCCAGGGCGCGACGTTCACGGTTACGCTGCCGCTCGCGGGACTCACAGGCGACTCACAGTGATTTCTGATGAGCGGCTGCTTCGATCGGCGGGTTCATCGATCGAAGGAGGCTTATGCACACGCAGGTCAGAAAGCTGGCGCTGTTCTCGGCCGTTGCCCTGGCCGCGCTGCTCACGGTCGGCGCGGCGGTCGCGAGCGCCCAAGGGGGGCCCGGCCGAGGCCCGGGCGCCCGGGGAGCCAGCACCGGCGCGCTGGTGACGCAGGCGGCCAAGGAGCTCGACGTCCCGCGGGCGAAGCTCAAGGCCGCGATCGTCGACTCGGCCGTAGCAGCGATCAACGCTGCGGCCGAGGACGAGGACATCGACGCCGACGAGGCAGCGGAGCTCAAGGAGGAGGCGCAAGACAACCTTCGCGTCGCCTACGGGCTGAGCAGGACGCGCACGGTGGCCTCGAAGCTCGGCGTGACGACGGCGAAGCTCAACGCCTCGTTCCGCGCTGCCCGCAAGACGCTGGCCCTCGCCAGGATCAACCGGGCGGTCAAGGAGCGACCCTCGACGCCGAGGAGGCGTCCGAGCTCAAGCAGGAGCTCGAGCAGACGAGGCTGCCCGGCTACAAGGCCGGCCGCGGCTTCGGCGGCCCCGGCCACCACGGCCCTGGAGGCCGTGGCCGCTAGCGGATCTCCAGTCCCGAGCACGCGTCTCACTCGCAGGCGCGTGCTCGGGTGGCTGGGCGGCCTCGGCCTCGCCGTCCTGATTCCGGGCTGCGCCGACGACGAGGAACCGTCGAGTGGCCCCGCGGCGGCGACGGCGACAACCGAAGAGGCGACGACGACGACGACCGAAGACAGGACGGCGACGACGACGCCCGACTGCGTTCTGACTCCGGAGGTGACCGAGGGGCCGTACTACCTCGATCTCGACCTGATGCGCAGCGACATCACCGAAGGCAAGTCCGGCCTGCCCTACGACCTGCAGATCAAGGTCGTGGACGCCGAGACCTGCGGGGCGATCAAAGACATGGCCGTCGATGTCTGGCACTGCGACGCCGAAGGCGTCTACTCGGGCGTTCAGGGGGACGACGGCACATTTTGCCGGGGCGTCCAGGTGACGGATGCAAGCGGGAACGCCGCGTTCCGAACGACCTTCCCCGGCTGGTACACGGGCCGAACCGTCCACATCCACCTGAAGGTGATCCAGGGCGGCCAGACCTGGACGGGCCAGCTGTTCTTCGACGACGCGACTCTCGAGGCCGCCTACGCCAAAGAGCCCTACTCGAGCCGCGGTCCGGCGGACGTTCCCAACTCGGCCGACGGCATCTTCGGCCAGACCAACGGCTCCACGATCGTCGCCACCGACGTCGCGGACGACCGTGCGAGCGGTCAAGTGACGGTCGGCGTCGCGCGCGCCTAGCTCGGCGCGTTCACAGCGAACTCTCAGCAGCCGTTAAGAGCGTCCTTAGACGCGACGGATTTCCTGACTGGTGCATCCAGACAGGAAAGGACACGACATGCCAGATCCATTGTCCGTCGCGAGCCCGGAGGCGCAGGCCCGCCAGGACTCGCTTGAACGCGCGCTGTTCGAGATCAAGCGCGTCATCGCCGGCCAGGACACGATGCTCGAGCGGGTGCTCGTCTGCCTGCTCGCAGACGGCCACCTGCTGATCGAGGGCGTTCCCGGACTCGCGAAGACGCTCACGATCAAGACGACCGCGCAGGTCCTGGGCGGGACCTTCAATCGCATCCAGTTCACGCCTGACCTAATGCCGAGCGATCTCGTCGGCACTCGCATCTACCGGCCGAACGACGGTGAGTTCGACGTCGAGCTCGGTCCCGTCTTCTGCAACTTCCTGCTCGCCGACGAGATCAACCGGGCACCGGCGAAGGTGCAGTCCGCCCTGCTCGAGGTCATGCAGGAGCGGCAGGTGACGATCGGCAAGGAGTCGTTCACGGCGCCAAGTCCGTTCCTCGTCATGGCGACGCAGAACCCGATCGAGTCCGAGGGCACCTATCCCCTGCCCGAAGCCCAGGTCGACCGGTTCATGTTGAAGGTCGTCGTGGGGTATCCAGGCTCAGAGGACGAGCTGACCGTCGTCGAGCGCTCGCTCGCCGGCCTGGATGCGGTCCGCCAGATCATCGAGCTGGAGGAGCTCACGACGCTGCGCGCGGCGGCGCGCGATGTGTACGTCGACCCTGCTCTGTCGCGCTACGCGGTGCAGATCGCCTGCGCCACGCGCGATCCCGAGTCCGCCGGCCTTCCCGATCTGAAGCCGTACGTAGCCTTCGGGGCGAGCCCGCGTGGCCCGATCTCGCTGATGACCGCCGCGCGAGCCCGCGCTCTCATCCGCGGGCGGGACTACGTGCTTCCGCAAGATGTCCGCGAGCTCGCCAAGGACGCGCTGCACCACCGCATCGTCCTCAGCTACGAGGCGCTGGCGGTCGAGATCGGGGCGGACTCGATCGTCGAGTCGGTTCTGGAGGTCGTGCCCATGCCGGAGATCGACCTCGTGGAGCGCGCAGCGTGACCGCGGTTCTCACACGCGAGCGGACACCGGCCCGTCCGGGCCCCGGCCCGCTGCCGGAGGCGCTCCTGCGGGCCCTTGACCTGAAGATCGCCCGCCGGATCGACGGCCTCTTGACCGGCGAGCACCGGACGGCAGCCGTCGGCGTCGGCACGGAGCTCGCCCAGATCCGCGAGTGGGAGCCCGGCGACGACGTCCGGCGCATCGACTGGAACGCGACCGCTCGCTCGAACCAGGTACAGGTACGCGTCGACGTCGCCGAGCGGGCGCTCACGTCGTGGGTGCTGCTCGACGTCTCTCCCTCGATGAGGTTCGGGACCGCCGACCGGCGGAAATGGGACGTCGCCGAGGGTGTCGCGGTCGCGATGGGACATCTGGCGTCGCGCCGCGGAAACCGGATCGGCATCGCGACCTTCGGTGGGCATCCGCCGCTGACGCTGCGGCCGCGGCAAGGGCGCGCCGGCCTGCTCGGCGTGCTGCTGGCCGTCCGCCGCGAACCTGAGACCGAGCGTGTCGGGC
>JBKPFE010000218.1:0-5071 GCA_046728705.1 Actinomycetota bacterium | reverse complement strand
CAGACAGCGATTCGGGTAGCCCGTGTTCGGGTCCTCGGCCCCCGTGACCGGGTCGAAGGCACCACCGACGTTCTGGTGGAACCAAATCCGCGCCATTACGGGCGACTCCTCGGCGTCCTGGTCGGTGCAGTGCCCAGCAGTCAGGAAGACGCGATCTGTAAGAAGTGATCCCGAGCACCTCCACAGGAACGCCCCGTCCTCGTCGTAGAAGGCGACGAGACCGACGTACGGGTGCTCGAAGTCCTTGACGAAGTTGCCCGTGACCGCGCTTCCGGGCGCTACGGCGATGGCCAGAGTGCTGACGAGCGCGGCGACGAGCAGGAACAGCTTGCGCATGAACCCCTCCCCCTGTTCGGAGTGATAGAACGGATTCGACATATCCATTCCGGCGTTGGCTCAAACCGGAAGCTGGGTTCTGCCACGCCAGGGGAACTACATCTCCAGCAAGCCTCGCCCGTCTCGCCAGTTTCCGTCCATGGCGTTTGCCCCCCCGCCCCCGACGATCGGCGCGACGTCGTCGCCGCTCCGGCGGGTTCGCCTAACCGCCGTTCGAGGTGGATTCCCGCCTAACAGGTTCCTCGCTGCGGGACTCCGCCAACGTTTATTTCGCGAAAACCTGGCTGGCGTGTCCCCGGGCTGCGCATCTTCGACGACCCCTCCGCCCCCTCCACCCGCCGCGCTGAGCCTTCGTCTGACTTAACGCAGCGCCTCCGCTTCGGGCGGATCGCGGTCATGCATGACCACACATCTGCCTAGGGAATTTCCCATTCGACCTCGTCGCCTTCCTTGTCGCCTTGGCCGTCTTTCAGAGTCAGGCCGTCGGCTCGACGCGCGGAGGGATATCGAAGATGAACATCAGCGACGCTTCTTGGTCCGGAAGCAGGGTCGCAGGGGGCATTGTCCCGGGGGGTATTGGCGTCGCAATCGGGGCCTCATACTCCTTAGCCTCAACATGCAACCGCGGGCCGGCCGACCTACCGCGCGTAGGCAGCAAGATCGGGTCCTCGTAGGTATTCCGGCTTTCGTCCGAACTGTTGCGGATTCGAAAGTAGGCGAAGCACAGCTCGCCTTTGAACGGAAACGGTCTGTCCTCGATCTGCTTGGGGAGGTCCTTGCGGCGCTTGTGGCAGGCAATCTTCCGGAAGCTGTAGTCGAATAGACGCAACGTGGCTGTGTCGCCAACCCGCAACTGTCGCTCCGGCTCAGCCCGAAAGAGAACGACGAGGAGAAGCACGAAGGCGACCGCACTTCCCAGCGTCGCAAGAACAATTACCACCTTCCACAGGAGGCTGAGCCGGTTCCACAGGCCCACGAAGGCTCGCCTCAAAGCGCTGCCTCTCGTTGCTCGTACGTCCTTAGGCGCAACAAGAGTAGAGGGCGCGACGGCGGCTGAACGCGTCGCCGCAAGCGCCGCCATCGTCATGCGACCGAAGTTGCGTCGTCGTACCTCGTGCCGACTCCACACCAGTGAGGGTGTTCGCTCGCGGTTCAGTCGGGTTGTGGTGCGGCGGCGCTTGTTGCAGTCCAAGCACGAGACTCTGAGATTCGAGGCGTCGTCGCTTCCGCCGTGCTGGCCCTGGACGATGTAGTCGACGTAAGGCCGAGAAACAGAAGGCCTTCCGCTTAAGTGGAGCAGACTGCCTAGAGGTCTGGCGCTGTGCAAAGACGCGCGCTACCAGCGATTCCACCCGGAGGCGTAACGCGAGAAGAGGCGAGCCAGCGCGAGCGCCGCCGGGAGCGGGAGGCGCGCGAGCGGTGACCGACCGCCTTCTCGACGCCGCTGAGCTCGCCGAACGGTGGAACGTGCCGACGACCTGGGTTCGCGAGGCGACCCGCGCCGGGAAGATCCCGCACCTTCGGCTTGGTCGCTACGTCCGCTACCGCGCCGAGACCGTCGACGAGTGGCTCCGCGACCAGGAGGCGGGCGGCGCCCCGCTGCGGCGAGCTGGCAATCGTGCGTGGTCAGCCGTATGACTTGGGGGATGCGCGAATCGGGCGCGCTTCCATCCTCCCAGGGGTGGTGCCCCGATCACCGCACCCGGGGGCGACCCGCCGCGGGCGGCCGCCTAAAGGAGGCTGCGATGAGAACGGGCGAGGTGCTCCGGTACCAGGGGAAGCGAGGCACCGTTTGGCGGCTGCGCTACCGCGACGCCAGCGGCAGGCGCGTGAGGGAGACGCTCGGCCGCGAGGCCGACGGCTGGAACCGGCGGCGTTCCGAGGCGGCGCTGCGGGAGCGGCTTAGCGACGTCGACCGCGGCTACCGCCGCGGCCCCGCCCTCGCGTTCGAGGCGTTCGCGCGCTGGTGGCTCGACGAGTACCTCCCCGGCCGCGCGCTCAAGGACTCGACCCTCGAGAGCTACCGGACGGCCGTCGAGCGCCACCTCGTCCCCGCGCTCGGCGGGTACGCCGTCGCCGAACTCGAGGCCCCCCCCGAACTGATCGACGGCTTCGTCGCCAACGCCGTGCGCGCCGGGCTAGCGCCGAAGACGGTCTCGAACCTCGTGCTCGTTCTCCGCGTGATGCTCAAGCAGGCGGTTCGGCGCGGCCTGCTGCGGACGAACCCGGCAGCCGGGGTCGAGCGCCCTCGCCCCGTCGAGCCCGATATGCAGGTGCTAACGGACACCGAGATCGCGCGGCTCTGGACCGCCTACGGCGAACTCGAAGCGTCCGCGCCCGCCGACGAGCGGCCCTGGTGGGCGACGGTACGGCGGCTCGTATTCGTCGCGCTCGGTACGGCCCTGCGGCGCGGCAAGCTCCTCGCCCTGCGCTGGCGAGACGTCGAACTTCTCGAGGGGCGCCTGCACGTCCGGGCGGCGCTCGTTCGAGGCCGCGAGACGACCCCGAAGTCGCGGGCGGGCCGGCGGACGCTCGACCTCGGGAGCCGCACCGCCGCGCTCCTCCCAAGAGCATTGGCAGGCGTCGGCGTACCGCGGCGACGACGAGTACGTCTTCTGCCACCCCACCAAGGGGACGGCGCTCGACCCATCGAACCTCTCGTCCCGCTACCTCCGCCCCGCGCTCCGCAGGGCCGGAATCCCCAAGCCGTTCCGCGTCGTCCACGACCTCCGCCACACGGCCCTCACGCTCGAAGCGGCGGCCGGGAATCCGGCGGTCTACGTGCAGCTCAAGGCCGGGCATTCTCAGGCCGCGATCACCGAGCGCTACATCCACGCCGCCCAGGTGCTCTTCCCCGGCGCCGCCCAGCGCGGCGAGGATCGGCTGTTCGGGGCCGTTGCCGAGTTACCCGGGCCAGATTCCAGGACTAGCGCCTAACGGTTTTGGCCGTTCAACCTCAATAGCACAGACCAATACGACAGAGCGCTGATGCCACGGAGGAGCCCGCGCTCGCGCGAATCAGCAGCGAGTTACGAGCAGCGAGTTACGACCAGCGTATCCGGGCCACGTCTGCGCTGACCGTCGAAATAGGTGTTGTTCGCGATGAGGTTGGCGCCCGGTCCCTTGCGGCATGGCAGGCAGTAAAGGAAGAGCCGGTACCGGCCGGGCGAGACGCGCGGTACGCGGAACGTCAGCGTGGCGGTCCAGTAGCCCCCGTCGCCCCACGGCTGCGGCGCGGCGGTGTGCGTGCAACGGAAACGGCCGAGGAAGTGGAAGGGCGGCCCGGGCGGGCGCCGCTTGTAGATCGTATTTCTGGAGACATGGCGCGCTGCAATGAGGTAGATCCGCATGCCGAGGTGGAAGCGAGGGCTGTGGTGGCAGCCGCTACCCCAGATCGTCATTCGGTCGCCAGGGCGCACATGCGTCTTCCGCACCGTCATCCCGTAGTCGGCCAGCGCGAGAGGCGCCGCGACGAGGGTTACGCATGCAACCGCAACGACCCGCCTCGTGACCATACGCCTGATACGGCTGGCAAAGCAGAGAGGTCCCGGAACGAACCCGCCTCCGACCGGACCACCTCAAGTTAGGTGCTAGGGCCAGAAGCGTGCGGTGCGTTTCGAGTGGGCCAGGATTGGGCCACGCATCCGGGAAGGGTAAGCGTCCCGTGCAGCAAAAAGGCCCCGTTTTCCGGGGCCTTTCCAGTAGCGGGGGCAGGATTTGAACCTGCGACCTCCGGGTTATGAGCCCGGCGAGCTACCTGACTGCTCCACCCCGCGTCGCACTGGGAATTGTAGCGCGGCTAAGACTTCGTCGCGACGAGGCCGACGGGGCAGCTGACGCCCGTCCCGCCGAGGCCGCAGTAGCCGTTCGGGTTCTTCGCTAGGTATTGCTGGTGGTACGGCTCCGCGTAGTAGAACGGGCCGGCCTGCGCGATCTCGGTCGTGATCTCGCCGTAGCCGGCCTCGCGTAGCTCGCGCTGGTACGTCTCGCGCGAGCGCTCCGCGGCAGCCCGCTGCGCCTCGTTCTCCCAGTAGATCGCCGAGCGGTACTGCGTCCCGAGGTCGTTTCCTTGGCGCATCCCCTGCGTCGGATCGTGGTTTTCCCAGAAGAGCCGCAGCATCTCCTCGTAGCTCGTCTTCGCCGGGTCGTAGACGGCGAGCACGACCTCGGCGTGCCCGGTCTTGCCGCTACAGACCTCCTCGTAGGTCGCGTTCGGCGTATAGCCGCCCGCGTACCCCACTGCGGTCGTGTAGACGCCCGGCGCCTGCCAGAACACGCGCTCAGCGCCCCAGAAGCACCCCAACGCAAAGACAGCGCGCTCAAACCCGTCCGGGAACGGGGGCGTGATCGGCGTCCCGAGCACGTAGTGCTGGTCGGGGACGACCATCGGCTCGTCGTGGCCGGCGAGCGCGTCGCGCGGCTCGACCATCTCCGTCTTGTCGCGGAACAGGAACACGGGTCTAGGGTAGTCGGTGAGATGCGAGTCGCCGCCATCGATCAGGGAACGAACACCACGCGCTTGCTCGTCGCCGATGTCGAGGACGGCGAGCTCGAGGAAGCCGTAAGACGCGTGGAGATCACCCGCCTCGGCGAGGGGGTCGATACCCGCCGACGCCTCCTCCCCGTCCCGATCACGCGCGTGCGGAACGTCCTCACCGAGTACCGCCGCGAGGCTGAAGCGCTCGGGGCTGAACGCATCCTGCTCGTCGCGACCAGCGCGGTCCGGGACGCCGAG
>JBKPFE010000128.1:0-3258 GCA_046728705.1 Actinomycetota bacterium | reverse complement strand
CCCTCGAGATAGTCGGCGAGCGATGGACGCTGCTGATCGTTCGGGACGCTCTGCTGGGACTGCGTCGATTCGATGAGTTCCAGCGAAATCTCGGGATCGCGCGGAAGGTTCTCGCCGAGCGTCTTCGCTGGCTGGTCGACGCAGGAATCCTCGAGCGGGTTCCCTATCAAGAACGGCCGAAGCGGTACGAGTACCACCTGACCGCAAAGGGCCGGGACCTTCATGTCGCGCTCGTCGGCCTGCGGCAATGGGGCGACGATTACTGCAGCGAGAAACCGCCGCTGCTCGCGCGCACAAAGAGCGATAAGAAGCCCGTGATCGCTGCGCTTGTCCGGAGGCGCAGTGACCATCTGCGCCTCGAAGAGGTCGAGTTCGTGCCCGGACCGGGCCGCGGCTCCAGGTAGCCAGGTCCTCTAACAGCAAGTCGAGCGAGTGGCGATCCTTGACCCGGCGGCGTCGGAAAGAGCGAGCCGGATCAGCTCCCCCAGCGCACGATCTGCAAAGGAAGGCTTAGACACCTAGCGACGCGAGCACACGTTCAGTAGTCAGAGTAGACAACGACGGATGGAGCCTTTGTGGAGCCCAGCGGTTGCAACTGGTAGCAACCGGTGGCAAATGGGAGGACGCCCAGAACGGCTCAGACAAGCGCAAACCATTGCCGTGGGTTGCGACCGGTTGCCTAAGCTGTTCCATGGTAAGGAGGGGGTCGACGTCGCGCCTGCCCCAGGGCTCGGGGATCCGTTCGCAGCGAGAAACGAGATCCCGCGGAGTTTGCCAGTACGGCAACGACTCATCCCGCCCTGATCCCGCACGAGGCTCCCGGAAGTTCCCGCAGGTGCCCGCCGATCCCCGCAACGGTAGTGGCGGAAAAGGCCTGCTCACGCCGCAAATCCCCGCCTATCCCCGCTCAGCCCGGAAGCGCCATGACCGGCCTGTCACGCCGGAGGTCGGGGGTTAGAGTCCCGTCGCTCTCATAAAAGCTCATGCAAATCGCCGGGTTTTGTTGTCTCGTCAGGGTGTGCTCGGCCGGTGGTCGGGCAGCAAACGGCAGCAACTCATTCAGAGGAATCACGCGACCCTCGGCTGAGGTTCGCGACGTCACGTGAGGGCGCCCGGCTGTCGAGTCCGAGAAGCAATGCCGCGTTACACACCCGATATCTCGATCGGCGGCTCGGCGAGGACGGCGCGGAGCTTTTCTGCAGCGACGACGTTGCCCTTCTGCTCGTGGAGGTGAATTGCTTCCTCGAGGGCTGTCGCCGCCTCCTCTCTACGCCCCCCGAGTCGCAGAACCTCAGCGAGGTCGGCAACCGCTTGCGCCCGGTCCTCAAGGAGGTCGGTCAAGGCTGCACGAGCCGTCGCTTCGCGGGCAAGCTGCTCGGCCTCCCCGACGTCGCCTCGGCGAGCCAACAGCTTCGCTCGCACACGCCGCCAACCGATGTCCTCGTCCGCCACCCCGGGCGTCGCGCTTCGCTCGGCGAGCTCTGTCAGCCGCAGGGCCTCCGTGTCGTCGCCTCCTTTGATGAAGAGGGCGTCCGCGAACTTCGGCGCGACGGTCGCAAAGTGACCCCAGTCTCCCATTCGCTCAAGGGCTTCGCAGGCCGGCCGCAGCGCACGCTCGGCAGCGGCGGCGTCGCCGGCCAGCAGCTCGACGCAGCCCGCCTGGTGCGCGACGCCCGCGGCGAGTATGACCTCGAGGCCCAGCTCCTCCGCCGTGGCTCTCGCATGCGCGAGCAGCTCGCGCGCGGCGTCGAAGCGCCCCTGCATCGCCTCAAGCTGGGCGCGAGTCCGGAGCAATGTGACCTCGAGCCTCCGGTTCGCCTCTGCGCCTGTGCGGATCTTCTCGACGCGCTCCAGAGCTTCGTTCACGGTCGTCGGACCCCAAAGCGTCGCCATGAGCAGGTACTGGAGGCTCTCGGCCTCCTGGACTCGGTCGCCCACCTGCCGTGCGTAGCTGGTGGCCTGCTCGAGATCTGTGATTGCGGCTGCGGCCTCTCCCCGCCAGCACCTCAGCATTCCGGTCAGGCTGAGCGCCCGCGCTAGCCCCGCCTCGTCACCATATTCCTCGAAGACGCGGATTACACCCTCGAGCTCGTGCGCGATCTTCTCGTCGCTCATCTCCGGCATCGTGTGGGCGCGGAGGTAGAAGAGTGCAACCGCGGCGTCGGCTGCCGCCAGGTGCTCGCCCGCTGCCCGCGCATTCTCGACTGCCTCCGACAGCACCGAATCCGAGCGTTCCAGCTCGCCTGATTCCGTCAATGCTCGACCAAGCGACGGCAGGAGACTCAGGCGCCGCTGGTCGTACGGGGAAAGCAGAGCGCTGGCTCGCTCCAGCAGGTTTACAGCCGCAGGCGTGTCGGCGCGAGCGTACGCTCGCCGCCCCGCCGCAGAGAGGCGCTCGGCGGCTCGCTCAGCGAGCCGCTGCCCCCGGTCGCCCGGCCGCCCGAGCTCCAGGAGGCACCGGTACGCCTGCTCGAGGTGGTAGCCGATGATCTCCTCGAACTCGTCACCTCGGCCATCGAGCCAGCCAGCGACGCGTTCGTGCAGATCCGATCGAAGCTCCTTCGAGAGGCGCTCGTACGCGGCGTCGCGGATCAGCATATGCCGGAAGCGGAAGGTGTCGGCGACCACCTCGTGCGGGCGGATCAGCTCCTTTCGCACGAGCGCCGCGAGCTGCGCACCGGGAGGCCGGCGCCCGTCGTGAGTGAGGTTCGCGAGCGCCTCCCATTCGAACTCGAGCCCGACGACCGAAGCGCGCTCGAGCAGGTCTCGCTCCGCGTCGGGAAGCGCGTCGAGGCGGGCCGCGACGAGCGCCTGGATCGTCGGTGGCACATGCTCTAGGTCGTCCCCTTCGGCGCGCATCGCCAGGAGCTGCTCGACGAAGAGGGGATTCCCCTCGGCCACCTCGCGGATCCGGACGCGCGTGGCGAGCTCGAGCTGAGAGCCGCGAGCGCGCTCATCGATCAGCTGATCAGACTCAGCGTCGGAAAGCGGTTCAAGGGCGATCGCCTGCCCGCCCCAACTCGGGCGCTCTTCGAGGAGTTCGGGGCGGGCAAGGCAGAGAAGCAGAAGCGGAGCGTCGCGCGTCCACTCCGCGAGATGCTCGAGCAGGTCGAGGAGGGTCGGCTCGGCCCAGTGAAGATCGTCGACGACGAGTGCGAGCGGGCGCTGCCGCGACCGTTGCTCCAATGCCTTCCGCACTGCCCAGAAGATCTCTTCCGGCGTTCCTTCCGATAGCGCGGCGCCGAGCTCGTCCTCGGC
>JBKPFE010000340.1:0-2740 GCA_046728705.1 Actinomycetota bacterium | reverse complement strand
TCGCGACGGCCGCCAGGAAGAGGATGAGCGCGGCGCTCGCGAGCGCGAACGCGTCGCGATGGCCGAACCAGGTGCCGAGCACGAGCGCGACGAGCAGCGGCACCGCGACGACGACGAGCACCCGGTGCGCGATCCCGAGCTCCCCGCTCGCCACCGCCAGCACACCGGCGGCCGACGCCCCGATCCCACACAGTCGCAACCAGGGCCCGGCCCTCGTCATCTCTTCTCCTGGAGCCGCCGACGCAGGTCGCGCAACGGTCGCGCGCTCGTCACGTAGGGAAGCTTGTCGAAATTGTGCGGCGGCGGGGGCGAGGTCGTGTACCACTCGAGCGTGTCCGCCAGCCAGGGGTCGTTCACCGCCCGCGGGCTCCGGCGCCGCGACCACCAGACGTTCACGAGGAACAACAGGATCCCGAGGCCCATGACGTAGGAGCCGATCGTCGAGAGCAGGTTGTAGGTCGTCCAGAGATCATCGTCTCGATAGGTGTACACCCGCCGCGGCATCCCCAGCAAGCCGAGGAAGTGCTGGGGGAAGAAGGTCAGATTGAAGCCGATGAACGTGAGCCAGAAGTGCCACTTGCCGAGCGTCTCGTTCAGGTAGCGCCCGAACAGCTTCGGCCACCAGTAGTAGAGGGCGGCGAAGATCCCGAACACCGAGCCGCCGAAGAGGACGTAGTGGAGATGGGCGACGACGAAGTACGTGTCGTGAACCTGCCAGTCGAACGGGAAGACGGCGACGAAGATCCCAGAGAGCCCGCCGATCGTGAACACCGCGACGAAGCCGAGCGCCCAGAGCATCGCCGTGTCGAAGATCAGGTTCCCGCGCCAGGTGGTCGCAAGCCAGTTGAAGATTTTCACGCCGGTCGGGACGGCGATCGTCAGCGAGGCGATCATGAACCAGATCTGGAGCCCGATCGGCAGCCCGACCGTGAACATGTGATGGGCCCAGACGAGCAGCGAGTAGAAGCCGATCGCGACGGTCGAGAAGGCGATCGCCTTGTAGCCGAAGATCGGCTTGCGCGCGAAGACAGGGATCACCTCGGAGACGATCCCCATGGCGGGCAGGATCATGACGTAGACCTCGGGGTGCCCGAAGAACCAGAAGACGTGCTGATAGAGCACGGCGTCTCCACCCTCGTCCGGAATGAAGAAGTGCGTCCACCCCTGCCGGTCGAGCAGGAGCATGGTCAAGCCCGCTGAGAGGGCCGGCAGAACGACGACGAGCAGCGCCGCGTAGATCTCGATCGTCCAGACGAAAAGCGGCAGCCGCATCCAGGTCATCCCGGCAGTGCGCATGTTGTGGATCGTGACGAGGAAGTTGATCGCGCCCAAGAGCGACGACAGCGACAGGATGTGGAGGCCGACGATCCAGAGGTCCTGGCCGTTTCCTGAGGACTGTGCCGAGAGCGGCGGGTAGCCGGTCCACCCGGTGCGGGCGGCGCCCTCGGCGGCGAAGAAGCTGCCGAGCAGCACGATCCCGCCGAAGAGGAAGAGCCAGTACGAGAGCGCGTTGAGCCGCGGGAAGGCGACGTCACGCGAGCCAATCATCAGCGGCACCAGGAAGTTCGCGAAGCCGGCGAAGATGGGGACGACGACCAGGAAGACCATCGTCGTGCCGTGCATCGTGAACAGCTCGCTGTACGAATCCTTGGTGACGACATCCATGTCCGGCTGGGCCAGCTGCGTCCGGATGAAGAGCGCCATCACGCCGCCGGCGAGGAAGAAGATCAGGCTCGTGACGATGTAGAGGATCCCGATCCGCTTGTGGTCGACGGTCGCCAGCCAGCTGGCGAAGCGGCCCTGCGTCCAAGGAACGGGATACCTCGGAGTCTCCGCCCTAACTGCCACTGAACCTCTCCCTGAGGTAGTCGGTGAGGGCCTTCATCTGGCGGTCGTCCCACTCTTCGCCGACCATCGGCATCTTGCCGCGGCCGTTACGCACGATGTCTTCGACGACGGACGCGTTCGAGACGGCCGACGCGCTCAGGGCCGGCCCGATCAGCCCTTGGCCCTCGTCGCCGTGACACTTCGCGCAGGCACCGACGAAGATCTGCTCGCCCAGGGCGGAGTCGCCGGTCTCCTGGCGCCGGGCTTCTTCCGACAGCCACGTGTCGAACTCGTCAGCAGCGATCACCTCGATGGTGGCGAACATCTCGGCATGCTGGATCCCGCAGAACTCCGCGCACTGGCCGTGGTAGGTGCCGGGCTCGCCGCGGAAGGCCGTCTCCGTCGTCCGACCGGGGATCGCGTCGAACTTGGCGAAGAGATCCGGCACCCAGTAGCTGTGGATGACGTCGCTCTCCGGGGCCGTGATCTCGAGCTCGACGAGCCGGTCCGCTGGCGCCCGCAGCGTGTCGATCGCGATCACGCCGTTCGGGTACCGGTACTGCCAGTAGAACTGGCGTCCCTCGACCCGAATCCTCGTCACGTCTTCGCCGGCCTCAGCGTCGAGCGTGATCCCGGGCAGCTTGTAGAACGTGAACACAGTGACGATCAGCAGGATCACCACCGGAACCACCGTCCAGGCGATCTCGAGACGAGTGCTGCCGTGGACCTGGGGCCCCTCGACCGCGCGAGACCGTCCGCGGCTGCGGTAGCGCGCGATGAAGATCGCGAGCGGGACGGCGACGGAGAGGAGGACGAGGGCGGCCCAGAACCCGACGAACCAGTAGAGGTCCTCGATCCGTTGCGTGTTCGGCGAGTCGGGGTCGACAGGCGTCAGGCCCCCGGCGGCGAGGAG
>JBKPFE010000326.1:0-2673 GCA_046728705.1 Actinomycetota bacterium | reverse complement strand
CGCAGGAGATCTTCCGCGAGCGCCCGCGTCCTGAATGCGTAGATGCCGCATTCGTGGTCTTCGACCGGGGCCGCGTCCTGATGGAGCGTGCAGCTGGCCTCGAAGCGCCGCTTTGGCGGCCAGCTCACGTGGTGCCAGGTGAAAGACTCGAGCCGATACTCAGAACCGTGAAGTCGAACATGCCAGAGACGCCACGCGAGAATGGGCTCGCTCGAGAGCGTGCTCACGCCGGCACCGGCTCCTCGGCCGGCTCCTCGACCGGGCTGGGCGCGGGCACAGGCTCTTCGAGCGGCGTGATCTCGAGTTCCTGCTCGGTCTCCGGGAGGCCGATGTCCATCGGGACACACGGTAGGGACGGCGGCGGCTAGATTGGGCAAAATCGCGCAACAGATCCCGTTGCGCTGCCGCAAGCTCGGGCCGGTCCAGCTACGGCGCTCCGCGAATCCGACGACAATGCATCGCCGTGGATGAGCGCACACACGTCCGCTCGAGGGGGTCTTTGAGGCGATCGCCACGATCCCGCAGCGTGGGTCGACGCACCCCGTCGGCCTGGGGCGTTCGGCGGAGGGCCGCGGCCTGGTTGCTCGTCATGGTCGCTCGGACGATCACGAGGAAGTCCGTTCGGTTCCTCGAGCGCATCGACGACGTCCGTCAGCGCATCTTCTTCGCGAATCACACGAGCCACCTGGATTTCATCCTCATCTGGTCCTCGCTGCCGCGGCACGTGCGGGAACGAACGCGTCCGGTCGCCCGTCGTGATTACTGGGAGCGCAGCCGATTCCGTCGCTACTACGTCCGGAAGGTCTTCAATGCGGTCCTCATCGATCGCGACAGCGACACGGTCGGCGGCGCCTTCGACCGACGCGGGCGTGAGGCCGTCGAGCAGATGCTGGAGGGGCTCGGCGACGAGTACTCGCTGATCCTCTTCCCCGAGGGCACCCGGGGTTCCGGCGAATCGATCGCCCAGTTCCGCAGCGGTCTCTACTACCTGTGTCGAAAGCGCCCTGATGTGGAGCTCGTCCCTGTCCGCATTCACGGCGCCCACAAGGTCCTCCCGAAGGGCCGAAACGTGCCACGTCCACAAGAAATCGACTTGACGTTCGGCGCGTCGATGCGGTTCGAGGAAGGCGAGACGAGAACGGCATTCAACGAGCGCGCGCGCGTGGCTCTGCGCACGCTCTATGAGGGTTCATGACCGGCTGACGAAGTCGATCGAGACGGGCACGCCTTCGAGCTCGAATCGATCGCGGAGCTGGTTCTCGACCCAGTAGCCGTAGTCGCGCGTGATCAGACCCGGGTCGTTGACGAAGAAGCGGAACCGCGGCGGACGCACTTGCGTCTGCGTTCCATAGAGGAGGTTGAGCCGCTTGCGGTTTCTCGAGGGCGGCTGGCGCGCCTCGCGGAGCTCGCGCAGGAATCGGTTGAGCTCGCCGGTGGACACCCGCGACGTGTGTTTGTCGTACAGCTCTTCGATGCGATCGAGCAGCCGGCCGATCCCGCGCCCCGTCCTGGCGGAGACGGCGACGAGCGGCGGCCGCTGCTTGAGCCGATCCTGGAGCCGTGGACGGAGATCCTCGATGCCGACCTTGGCGATGTCCCACTTCGAGGCGACGACGAGCGTCGAGTCCTGCGCCTTGCGGGCGACGTCGGCGACGGCCAGATCCTGGTCGACGAGCCCTTCGCTCGCATCGACGAGGACGAGCGCGACGTCCGCCCGCTCGGCCGCCTGCAGGGCGCGGAGCTCCGAGTAGTACTCGATTCCCTGCCGCTGCCGGCGCTTCCGCCGCAAGCCGGCCGTGTCGACGAGGACGAAGGTGCGGTCGCCGCGGGTGAGGACGGTATCGATCGCATCGCGGGTCGTGCCCGGGGTCTCGGCGACTATCACGCGATCCTGGCCGACGAGCGCGTTGACGAGGCTCGACTTGCCGACGTTGGGCCGTCCGAGGATGGCGACGCGGATCGCGGCCTCCGTGACTTGGGGACGGGACGTTTGGCCCGGAAGGCGCTCGAGGATCGCGTCGAGGAGGTCGCCGGTGCCGTGCCCGTGCAGCGCCGAGATCGCGACCGGCTCGCCCAGGCCAAGGCGGTGGAACTCATGCATCTGGTCGGTCCGGGTCGGATCGTCGATCTTGTTCGCGATCACGAGCACCGGGCGGCCGGACCGCCGCAGTAGATCTGCGACTTCCTCGTCGCCGGGCGTCACGCCCGTCTGGGCATCGACGACGAAGATGACGAGATCGGCCTCGTCGATCGCGGCGCGGGCTTGCTCGACAACCTGGCGGGTGATCGGGGAACGGTCGGCCAGGTCGACCCCGCCGGTGTCAACGAGCAGAAACCGCCGGCCGCGCCACTCGCAGACGAGCTCCTTACGGTCACGTGTGACACCGGGCGTCTGGTGGACAACGGCATCCCGCGTCTCCGTCAGCCGGTTCACGAGCGTCGACTTGCCGACGTTCGGGAACCCGACGATCGCCGCCGTGCCCGCGAGCTCGGGCTTTCGCTCGCTCACGCGCGTGCGCTCGCTCACGCGGGCGGCGTGGCGTGGCGCGGGCGGCCGAGCGCGTGCGCGTCTACAAGGAAACGCCAGAGACCGTGGATCTCGCGCTGGATCTCGACCGAGGCCTCGCGGTAGCCCTTCCCGGTCGCGGGGAGACCGTCGAACAGGAGGGGGCG
>JBKPFE010000199.1:0-1825 GCA_046728705.1 Actinomycetota bacterium | reverse complement strand
AGCACATTGTGCTGACGGGCTGCGAGCGGGACAGCCCCAGTCGGAGTCGCCGTACCCGACGGCGGGCAGCGTGACGACGCCTGAAGTACAGCACGTCGAATTCGTGCTGGCCGGTAGTCGAGTCGGGCGCTGGCCGTGAAGACACACGTGGGTCGAGACGCGATCGTGGATGGTGTGCAGAAAGCGGACCGAGGGCGTCGCCGACCTGATCCTGAGCGGTTTCGCACCCGACCAGCCGCGCCGGATGAAGCCCGAAAGGGACGAAGGGAGAAAACACATTGAGGATCCACGCGATTCAAACCGGAACCGTCGCCGTTACGAGTGCCTGGCGCGAAGGCGTCGGTCGCGGTAAGCGCCGCCTAGGCAGCAGCAGCCGCAGCCTGCCCACAGCACCGGCCGTGGCGGGCATCGCCTACACAACAGCGTGGCTCTTGGGCCTGGCCGTGTGGCCTTCGAATTTGGATGTGGCCGCTTCCAACGTCAAGGTAGTCGCCACCTACAGCCCGCACCAGGGTGCAGCGATGACGCAGTACCTGCTGATAGAGGGTCTGGCCGCGATTGCCCTAGCCATCGTCGTGATCGCCCTGGGCCCAGGCTGCTCGCCGGCGCGGAGCGGACCGGCTCGGGCAAGCCACGGTGGTCGCCGGTCTCACCGCGGCCGCTATCTCGCTTGCCCAGTGTGCCCTGGGGCTGCTGCTCGCCGGCTCGGTAGCTCCTGACGGCGACACCGACCGGGCCGGCCGCCTCTTCGACCTGATCAACCGCATGGACGGCGTCAAGATGTTTGCGCTGGCGGCAATGGCAGCAGCCGGCGTCGGGCTGGTTCGCCGAGCGGTGCTTCCCCGCTGGCTGGGCTACACCGCAGCCTTGCTGACGGTGGCACTGATTGTCTCCGGTGCCGGTTATCTGCTGCTCAACACGACACTTGTTCAGGCGGTGTTCGTCTCCGGGCCGCTCCTACTGGTGTGGGTGACCGGGGCCGGCGTGGCCCTCGCCCGGACGAACCGGTCGGGCGAGGCGGCGGCATGACGACGTCAGACGAGCCACGCCCGCCCCGAAAGGCACGAAAGGAGAACGCACAGTGAAAATCCACGCAATCCAAACTGGAACCGTCGCCGTTACGACCGCTTGGCGCGAGGGCGTCGGCCGCAACAGGGGCCGCCGCCTGCTGCACACGATCCTCGACCGCGAGTGGACAGAGCCGCTTCCCATCTACGCCTTCGCGATCGAACACCCGGAGGGCGTGATCGTCGTCGACACCGGCGAGACCGCCCGCGCCTCCCAGCCCGGCTACTTCCCCGGCTGGCATCCGGGCGTCCGCGCCTTCCGCGAGTGGGTCGAGCCCGAGCAGGAGATCGGCCCCGAGCTCGAACGGCTCGGCATCAGACCGAGCGATGTGCGCTGGCTCGTGATGACCCACCTGCACACCGACCACGCCGGCGGCCTGCAGTACTTCCCCGACACCGAGATCCTCGTCACGCGCACGGAGCTCGAGTTCGCATCCGACCTGCGCGGCCGCCTGCGCGGCTACGTCGCGAACATGCACTGGCCGGCCTCGTTCAGGCCAACCGTGCTCGAGCTCGAGCGGAAGCCGCTCGGGCCGTTCCCGCAGAGCCTGCGCCTGACCGAAGCGGGCGACGTCACGCTCGTGCCCGTCCCCGGCCATACCCCCGGCCAGATCGGTGTGCTCGTCGACGAGGGCGACCAGACCGTCTTCCTCGCCGGCGACAGCTCCTACACGCAGGACCTGATGCTGCGCGGGAAGGTCGACGGCGTCGGCTCCGACGAGGGGGCGGAACGGCTCACTCACGAACGGATCCGGGCC
>JBKPFE010000216.1:0-4370 GCA_046728705.1 Actinomycetota bacterium | reverse complement strand
GTGAGCAGCCGCTCGATGATCCGGTGCTTGCGCACGACCCGCTCCGCTCGGGCGCGACCCTTCCGCGTCAGCAGCGCTTCCTTGTGCTCGCCCCGCCTGATCAACCCGTCCCGCTCGAGCCGCTTCAGCATCTCGCCGGCCGAGGCGCGCGAGACGCCGAGCATCTCCGCTACACGCGAGGCGAGGGTAGGAGATCGCGGTCCCGGCGGGGCGTATTCGCCGATCGGAAACGCAAGGAAGTAGATGGTTTCGAGATATTCGTCGACGGAGTGGCGATGGGCCATTGCGGTACCTGGTTGACGCTCGGAAGGGGTCGCCACTATAGTCGCCGTGTCACTGTAAGGCGTCCCTTACAACCAGCGAAAGGAACCCCTGATTCATGAGTGAAGGCCAGATCCTCGTTCTCGGAGCAGTCGCCGGTTTCACGATCTTCCTCGGACTCCCCCTTGGCCGCGTAGAGACCGTCAGCGACCGCCTCCGCGCCGCGCTGAGCTCGCTCGCAGCCGGGATCCTGATCTTCCTCTTGTGGGACGTGCTCGTGCACGGCGTCGAACCCGTCGAGGAGTCGCTGGAGGGCGCGGTCGCCGACGGAGGTTCCTGGGCCAAGTTCGCCGGGTTGACGTTTCTCCTTGCAGCCGGGCTGATCTTCGGGCTGATGAGCCTCGTCTACTACGACCGCTGGATGAAGAACCGGCGTGCACCCCAGCCTGTGGGGCCGGGCGCGGCAGCGGTTGTCGAGTTCGAGGCTCGCTCGTGGTTCATGCGCCTCGGGCCGGGGCATCGCCTTGCCCTGCTGATCGCGACCGGGATCGGGCTGCATAACTTCGGCGAGGGGCTTGCGATCGGGCAGGCGGGCGCCGCGGGCGAGCTCAGCCTGGCGCTCGCGTTGATCATCGGCTTCGGCCTGCACAATGCAACCGAGGGCTTCGGCATCGTCGGACCGATCTCCGGTGACGGCGTCCGCCCGAGCTGGTCGTTCCTCGCCCTGCTCGGGTTAATCGGCGGTGGCCCGACGTTCCTCGGAACCGTCGTCGGGCAGGCGTGGGTCAGCGAGGCCATGACGGTGGCGTTCATGGCGGTCGCTGCCGGCTCGATCCTCTACGTCGTCCAGGAGCTGATGAACGTCAACCGGCGATTCGGCTATCCCGTCCTCGTCGCCTGGATGCTCCTGCTCGGGTTGGCGCTCGGTTTCGGCACGGACTTCGTGCTCGAAGCTGCCGAGATTCTGGCCTAGCCCAACTACGCTGGCGGAGTGGCGCCGCGCTACGCGTCGGTCTACCCGCTGGTCCCATCCAGGGCCGTCGCGCGCCCCTTTACCTACGAAATCCCGCCCGAGGTCGGCAAGGGCGCGGTCGTCTCGCTCCGCTTCCACGGCGCCAAGCGGCGGGGAGTCGTCGTCGGGCTCGAGGAGGCGGCCCCGGTGGGGATCAAGGCGGCGCCCGTCGGCGACGTCGTCGACGCCCTCCCCGAGCCGCTCGTCGACCTCGCGCTCTGGCTCGCGGACTACTACGGCTCGACGCCCGCGCGCGCGCTCGAGCTGGTCGCGCCGGTCAAGCGCCGCGCGCGAGGGGAGCGCGAGTCGCCCGCCGCGCGGGACGCCCTCGGCGGTGAGGCGGAGCCGAACGCGCTCTCGGGATCGCAGCGGAGCGCCCTCGACCGAATCACCGAAGCTCTCGAGGGCGGCGGCGGCAACTTCCTCCTCCACGGCGCGACCGGCAGCGGGAAGACCGAGGTCTACATCCAGGCTTGTGCGGCGGCGCTCGAGCGGGGCCGGACGGCGATCGTACTCGTCCCGGAGATCGCGCTCGCACCGCAGACCGTCGGCCGCCTTCGGGCCCGCTTCGGCGATCGCGTTGCCGTCCTGCACTCGGCTCTCACCGACGCCGAGCGTCGCGACGAGCGCCAGCGGATCGCAAGCGGCGCCGCTCCGGTAGTGGTCGGCGCCCGCTCGGCTGTCTTCGCCCCGCTCGATCGGGTCGGCGTGATCTGCGTGGACGAGGAGCACGATCAGTCGTACAAGCAAGAATCGGACCCGCGCTACGACGCGCGGACCGTGGCCGCGAAGCGGGCGGCGCTGGAGGGCGCTGTCGCGATCTTCGGCTCCGCGACGCCGCGGCCGGAGAGCTGGGAGCGCCTCGAGCGGCTGGAGCTGGGCGGGCGGCTCGCCGGCCCGCTGCCGCCCGTGCGCGTGGTCGACCTGCGCCGCGAGGCGGGCTACCCGCTGTCGGCGCCCCTGCTCGCCGAGCTCGGCGCGATTGCGGAGGCCGGCGGCAAGGCGATCCTGCTCCTCAACCGGCGCGGTGTCGCGCCGGCGATTCACTGCCGCTCGTGTGGGGCGACGAGGCGGTGCCCGAACTGCGATGTCGCGCTCGTCCTGCACAGGGACGGGCGGCTTCACTGCCACCACTGCTCGTGGAGTGAGGAGAGCGGTCCGACCTGTCCCGAGTGCGGCTCGGGTGAGCTGGCCCGGATCGGGGCCGGCACGCAGCGGCTCGAACGCGAGCTCGAGCAGAAGCTGCCGGAGCTCGAGCGCATCCGTCTCGACGCCGACTCGGTGCGCCGTCCCGGCGAGCTGGCGGCGGCGCTGCGACGCTTCGCCGCGGCTGAGCGCGCGGTCCTCGTCGGGACGCAGATGGTCGCCAAGGGACACCACTTCGCCGGCGTCGCCTTAGCCGCGGTCGTCGATGCGGACACTGGGCTCGCCATGCCGGACTTCCGTGCCGAGGAACGTACCTTCCAGCTGCTGACGCAGCTTGCCGGCAGGAGCGGTCGTGATGCGCCCGGCCGGGTGCTCGTCCAGACCTTCCAGCCGGATGCCCGTCCGATCGTGCACGCGGCGAGGCACGACGTCGGCCGCTTCCTGACCGAGGAGCTCGAGCGACGCCGTGAGCTCGGCTATCCGCCGTTCGGCCACCTCGTCCGGGTGCTTGCGTCCGGGCCGGAGGCGCCGGAGCCGTTGCGGCTGCTCGAGGAGATCGCGGGCGGGCTTCACGGCGACGTGCTGGGACCGGCGCCGCTGCTCCGCCTCCGCGGCCGGCACCGTGCGCAGCTGCTGGCGAAGACCGACAGCCCTCGGCTGGTCGCCGCCCGCGTCGCGCAGCTGCTCGCGGCCGCCGCGCCGGCGATGCGCCGGGCGGGCGTCACCGCAGTCGTCGACGTTGATCCTCAAGGCCTCTGATTACATAGGCACCGATGGCCGAGGAGGCAGGACAGGTCCGAAACGAAGAGCTGGACCCGCAGCGGGAAGCGCTGCGCCAAGCTGCGCTCGCGCAGATCCGGCAGTACCCCGATCCGGTTCTGCGCATGATCGCGCGCGAGTTCGAGCAGTTCGACCAGGATCTCGTCCGACTCGTCGAGCGCATGCAGCAACTGATGCGCGACGCGAACGGGGCAGGACTCGCGGCGAACCAGGTCGGTGTGTTGCGCCGGGTCTTCGTGTTCCACCCGGATGCGGACAGCGATCCGGTCGCGATCGTCAATCCGGTCATCGCCGAGCGCGGTGAGGAGACGGCGGTCGACGCCGAAGGCTGCCTCTCGATGCAGGGGGTGCAGGTGCCGGTCGAGCGGGCGGTCTCCGTCCGCCTCGAGGGACGCGACCCTGAGGGCACCGAGCTCTCGCTGGAGCTGCACGACCTCGGAGCCAGGGTCGCCCAGCACGAGCTCGATCACCTCGACGGCGTGCTGATCCTGGAGCGGACGACCGAGGACGCCCGCAAGGAAGCGCTGGGGATCCTGCGGCCGCGAGCCATGCTCGCACCGTCATAGCCCATGAACCTGGCCGTCGCGGCGACGGCGCCGTTCGGTGCGGACGTGCTTCGGCGCCTGGCCAAGCGGCACGACATCGCCTACCTGCTGACGCGCCCGGACCGGCCGCGAGGACGAGGACGCCAGGTCGGCGCGCCGCCGGCGAAGGAAGCCGCCGGCGAGCTCGGGATCGAGGTTCGGCAGCCCGAGCGTCCTGCTGAGCTGGGCGACCTGGATGTGGACGCGGTGGTCGTCGCCGCCTACGGCGCGCTGATTCCGAAGGAGCTGCTCCACCGCGCGCTCTGGCTGAACGTCCACCCCTCACTCCTGCCGCGCTGGCGCGGCGCGGCCCCTGTCGAGCGGGCGATCATGGCCGGGGACACGGAGACGGGCGTGTCGATCATCCGCCTCGTCGAGGAGCTCGATGCGGGTCCAGTTGGGGCCGCCGGGGACTTCCCGATCGGACCAGACGACGATGCAGGCGTGGTGTTCGAGCGGGCGGCGGACATGGGATCGGAGCTCCTCGACGGCGTCCTCGCACTTCAGGAATTCACACCCCAGGAGGGCGAGGCCACCTATGCGGAAAAGATCGGCCCTGGCGACCGCGAGCTCGACTGGTCGCGCCC
>JBKPFE010000022.1:0-3052 GCA_046728705.1 Actinomycetota bacterium | reverse complement strand
GGTCGTCGAGGTCGAGGACGCTCGGCTCGGGATCGTCCATGTCCCCGGGCCGAGGGTGGGGCGGGGGGAGCGCCTGGCGTCGACGTTCCCGGGCTGCGACGCAGTCGTCTACGGCCATACGCATGTGCCCGAGGTGTCTCGTAGCGGCGAGGTCTGGGTGCTGAATCCAGGGAGTCCGACCGAGCGGCGCGGAGCGCCCGCTCACGCGATGCTGATGCTCTCGATTAATTCGGGACAGATCCGTCCCGAACTCGTCACACTCTCGCCTTGACGCAGCGAACAGGTGTTCGGTAGCATGGCGAACACATGTTCGCGCGAGTCCTCCTCACCGCCTTCCTGATCACCGTTCTCGCCTGGAGCGTGCTGGCACGAGGGTCCGAGGGAGCCGGGAAGGGGGCGCCGTATCGCGTGCGTCCCGGAGACACGCTTTGGTCGATCGCGGTCCGCCATTACCGCGGCGATCCCAGGGAGGGCGTGTGGCGACTCCAACGCGAGAACGAGCTCCGCGCGGCCGCGCTCCAGCCGGGCCAGGTCATCGTCGTCCCGTGAGGAGGGCGCCAAGGTAAGGGAAAAGCCCAAAACTAGAATCGGCGTGTGGACCTCGACCTCGTCTTTCTCGGAACGTCCGGCTCGATGCCGACCGCCCAGCGCGCCCCGACCGCGATTCTCCTCCGCCGAGGCGGCGAGCGACTGCTCTTCGACTGTGCAGAGGGGACGCAGCGGCAGTTACTGCGTTCGAACGTCGGTTTGATCGAGCTGCGCGAGGTCTTCCTAACGCACTACCACGCAGACCACTACCTTGGGCTGCCCGGGATGCTCAAGACCTTCGCGCTGCGCGGACGGGAGACGCCGATCACGATCTACGGGCCGCCGGGGCTGGCCGAGTTGTTCGGCGCGCTCCGGCGGATCTTCGGCCGGCTGACGTACCCCTATGAGCTGATCGAGCTACAGCCGGGCGAGATCCTCGAGCGGGGCGACTGCCGGCTGGCGACCTTCCCGGTCGACCACGGGGTATCGGCTCTTGGCTACGCCCTGATCGAGGAAGCCCGGCCGGGACGCTTCGATGTCGAGGTGGCAGATGCGCTCGGCATCCCCGCGGGCCCGGAGCGCGGCGCCTTGCAGCGAGGCGAAGCAGTAACGCTCCCGGACGGGCGGGTGATCGCACCCGAGAGCGTCCTCGGCGAGATGCGGCCGGGACGGAAGCTCGTCGTCTCCGCGGACACGGCGTACTCGCGGGACGTGGTCGAAGCCGCGCGCGGCGCCGACGTGCTCGTCCACGAGGCGACTTTTGCCGAGGAAGAGCGCGAGCGTGCCCGCGAGACGCTCCACTCCACCGCGGCGGACGCGGCTGAGGTCGCGCGTGAGGCGGAGGTCGGATTGCTCGCGCTGACGCACCTGTCCAACCGCTACTTCGGGGGCGAGATCGAGCGGGAGGCGCAGGCGGTCTTCCCGAACACGGTCGTGCCGCGGGATCTGGATATCATCGTCGTCCCGTTTCCGGAGCGGGGATCGCCGGAGCTCGTGAGAGGTGGAGCCACCCACAAGCACCGCCCGTCGCCGCTCAGAGGCGAGGCCGTTCCCGCGACCATCGAGGAGGGGATCCGATGACTCGAATGGTTCAGGTCGCCGTCGCCGGCGACGTCACCGAGGCCGAAGAGCTGGAATCGATCCTCCAGGAAGCGGGCATCGCCGCGCAGCTGGAGCCTGCCGTCGAGCACCATCCGGCGGAGACCGAGGATGCGCCGCAGAAGGTCCTGGTTCCGGAGGCGTCGCTCGAAGACGCGCTCGAAGCGATCGAGTCGCTGAGCGAGCCGGACGAGCTCGTCTCGGACGCCTAAGACACCTGGCCCGTTCGCCCGGGGCTGACGCCGTCCGGCCGGCACGGTAAGCTTCCGCTCGCTCCACGTCCTTTAACTCGGTCCCGTGAGGCCGGAAAGGAGAGCGGTTGCCGCTGCCTGCACAAGCCAGCCCGAGAACTCTGCTCGACGAGCAGGCAATCGCCAAGAGCCTCATCCGCATCGCCCATGAGATCGTCGAGGCGAACCCCGAGCTCGACCGCGTCGCGCTCGTCGGCATCCATACGCGGGGCGTGCCGCTCGCGCAGCGCCTTCGCCGCCTGATCCAGGAGTTCACGGGCATGGAGGTCGAGCTGGGCTCGCTCGACATCACCTTCTACCGCGACGACGTCCAGGTCCGTGCCGGCGAGGCGCCGCGCCACCCGCAGCCGCTCGTGCGCGCGACGCGCCTCGACTTCCCGGTCGCCGGCCGGACTGTGGTGCTCGTGGACGACGTGCTCTACACGGGCCGGACGATCCGCGCGGCGATCGACGCCCTCTTCGACTACGGCCGCCCTGCCCGCGTCCAGCTCGCCTGCCTCGCCGACCGCGGCCACCGTGAGCTGCCGATCCGTCCCGACTACGTCGGCAAGAACTTGCCGACCTCCCGGAACGAGCGCATCCAGGTCCAACTCGTCGAGGTGGATGAGGTCGACCAGGTGCTGCTCGTTTCGACGCCTGAGGAGGAAGCCCATGGCTGACATCCGCGTCATGCGCGACGACCTGCTGCCGCCCCCGTCGGCCGAGCGGCGGCATCTGCTGTCGATTGCCGACCTCTCGCGTGACGACGTCGAGCGGTTGCTCGCCACCGCCCGCAGCTTTGCCCGCTCGCTCGAGCGCGAGATGAAGAAGCTCCCGACCCTTCGCGGCCAGACCGTCGTCAACGTCTTCTACGAGTCCTCGACGCGCACCTCGTCGAGCTTCGAGCTGGCGGCGAAGCGGCTGTCGGCCGACACGATGTCGATCAAGGCGTCGGGCTCGGCCGTCGACAAAGGCGAGTCTCTGAAGGACACGGCGCTGACGCTCGGCGCCTACGACCCGGACGTGATCGTGATCCGGCACCCGCAGATCGGAGCCGCGCACTTCGTCGCCCGCGTGACCAACGCTCGAGTCGTCAACGCCGGGGATGGGAAGCACCAACATCCGACGCAGGCGCTCCTCGACCTCTACACGCTGCACGAGGAGTTCGGCCGGCTGGACGGGTTGCACGTCGCGAT
>JBKPFE010000043.1:0-4021 GCA_046728705.1 Actinomycetota bacterium | reverse complement strand
ACCTGGCCGATGACGAGATTGGTGTTGTCCCCGTCCGTCGCCACGACGACCGCGTCGGCGTCCTCGATGCCGGCCTCGGTGAGGACGTCCATGTCCATGCCGTGGCCGACGACGAAACCGCCCGACCAGTGCTCCCCGAGCCGGTGGAGAGCGTCCTCCTTCTCGTCGACCGCGGTCACTTCCCAGCCGAGACGGTCGAGCTCGAGCGCAACGGACGATCCCACGCGACCGCAACCGATGACGAGCACTTTCACGCCTCGGAGGTTACCGATAGAGCTTCCTCTTCTAACACCCCCTGCGGGTAGGCGATCACCATCACCTCGCAGGGCGCGTGGCGGAGTACGTAGTCGACGGTCGGGCTGAAGAAACGGGACTGCCGCCGCCAGCGCGGCGACGAGCCCATGACGATCAGATCGACGCCCTCCTTCCGAGCTTCCTCGACGATCGCTTCGCCGATCGACCGGGCCCGCACGACCTTCCCCTCGACGGTGACGCGGTGCTCGGCCGCGAGCAGCTTCGCCTCGGCGAGTGAGGCCTCGGCGCGCTCTTCGGCCTCGATCATGTCGGCGTCGAGCGGCTTCTCGAGGGGGACAGCGATCACGTGGAGCGCGCTCACGGTCGACCCACGCTCCTCGGCGAGCTTGATCGCCGTCGCCAGCACCTCCTCACCGATCGGGCCGAGCTTCATCGGCACGAGGATGCGCTCGTAGACGCCCTCGGGTGCCGGCACGAGATCCGGTTCCGCGGGCACGACGGGTCCGACCAGGCTCTCCCCGCGGGAGACCCGAGTCACGACGTAGACGGCGGCGCCGAACAGGAGCCAGAGCGGGCCGGCGATGCGGGTGGCGTCGTGAGTGACCAGCGAGGCGATCCAGATCGCAAAGGTGAGCGGTGCGCCGATCAGCGCGGCGGCGGGGACGTCTGCGCCCCGGATCCGGATGTCGAAGGGGGCGCGGAACGGACGCTCGAGCTCGGGCTCGGTGAACCGCATGCGGATGACCGCGAGCTGCGCCGCGGTGAATGCGAGCAGCACGCCGAAGCTGAAGAGTCCGGCGAGAAACCGCACCGCCTCGGTGGGGATGAAGTGTCCGATCACGAGCAGCGCCGAGGCGATCAGCGCCGCGCTGACGATCGCGGCGGGCGAGATCAGTGTCCGGCGATTCAACGTCCCGAACGTGTGCGGCAGCATCTGGCGCTGCCCCATCGAGTAGGCGATGCGCCCCGCCCCGGAGATCGACGTCGTGACGGCGGTCAGGAGCACGAGCGCGCCGGTCAAGCCGATCGTGATCCGGACGATGTCACCGAATGGGGCCGGCAGCTCCGTGTCAAGGGCGGCGGCGAGACCCATCAGCGGCGCGCGAAGCCAGTCCGTGCCGAGGCCGGCTCCGCCCGGATACGCCGAGATCGCCAGCAAGCCGGTCGCGAATGAGACCGCTACGACGAGCCCGATGCCGGCGAAGAGGCTGCGCGGCAGCGTCCGGCCCGGCTCGCGGGTCTCGGCCGCCAGGTTGGCGACCGTTTCGAGCCCGGTATACGCCAGCATCGCCAGCGGCAGAGCAAAGGCGATGTCACTCCACGTCGGGGCCGTCCCCAGGTCGGTGCCCTTGGTTAGCGCGTCGGCGGAAAAGAGAAGAGCGAAGCCGAGGACGACAAGCAGGAGGTGGGACGCAAGGGCGAGGGCGGCGATCAGGATGGCCGTCCGGTAGAGGCTCGTCCGGCGGACGAGGCGCAGAGCCCCGATCCCGAGGATCACGGCCACCCCGACAACCGTGTCCCACGGCTCGTCCGTGAGGCTTTCCCACCCCACGGCATGACCGATGTAGTGGGGGACGAACAGCGCGGCGAGCGCCATGACGATCAGGTAGTCGAGGATGAGCGCCCATCCCGTCAGGAAGCCGGCGGGGTCGTTGAAAGCGCGGCGGACGAAGGTGGCGGCGCCGCCCGGCTCGGGGATCGCGCTCGTCCCCTCCGCATACGACAGAGAGACGAGGAGGAAGAGCAGCCCGACCGCGAGCAGGACCCACGGCGTGAAGCCGAGCGCGTAGAGGGCAACGACGCCGAGCGCGAAGTAGAGCGACGACCCGATCTCCCCGTAGGCCACAGCCGCCAGCGACGGGACGTCGAGGACGCGCTGAAGGCCGGGGAGCTTCCTAGCCACGCTGTCTCTGAAGGTACAGCCGCGCTCCGCCCGCGAGGATGAACAGCGCGCCGATCAGGAGCCCGAGCCCCCCGCCGACGCCGGCGGCGAGCGTTTGGATGACGATCACCACCCCCAGCACGACGAGCAAGCCGGAAAGGACGTACGTGATCATGCCGCCCGCCGGCCGGCTGCGATCAGAACCCGGGTCGGTGCATGCTTGAGCACGTAGTCGACCGTGCTCCCGAAGATTCGGCCGCGGCCCGGCCGGACGCGCGGAGCTCCCATGATGATCAGCTCCGCGTTGCGGCGGTCGGCCTCCTCGACGATCGCCGGCCCGGCGGCGCGCGCACGCAGCACGCGGGCGACGGTGCGGACGCCGTAGCTCTCGACGAACGCGGACGCGTTGTCGAGCACCTCGTTGGCCTCCTCCTCCACGTCCGGGAGCTCGACGTCGAGCGGCAGGTCGAGAGGAACCTCGATCACGTGCAGGATTGCCACGGTCGCCCGGCGCTCGGCGGCGAGGCGGGCGGCGGCGACGAGCGCCTCCTCGGACTCCTCCGACCGCACCACCGGGACGACGATCGTCCGGTACTCGACGGTCAGCGACGGCCCGAGGACCAAGACAGGCGCACGAACCGTCGTGCGCAGCGCCTGGTGGATGACACGCCGGCGATAGATCGCGTAGCCGAGGAAGCCCAGCGCAAGCCAGCCGAGGCCGGCCCAACGCGTTTCCGGCTCCTGCACGACGACGACGAGCCAGGCGACCGCGGTCGCCGCGCCCCCGACGATCGCGAACAGCGGCCAGTCGACGCCGCGAAGCCTGAGGTTCGGCCTGGCCCGGAACACGAGCTCCTCGTCGCGGTAGCGGTAACGCAGACCGATCACGGCCGCGTGCGCAATCGTGAACGAGAGCATCGCGCCGAACGAGTACATCGTTCCGAGGAAGGTCGTCTCGCCGGGAAGCAGCGTCAGGATGGAGATGAGGCCGGCGAAGACCACGAGCGAGAGCCACGGCGTCTTGAAGCGGGGATGCAGCCGGCGGAAGACCTCAGGGAGCTGCCGGTACGTCGCCATCGCGTAGGTGATCCGCGAGGCGCCGATGACGCCCGCATTCGTGGCGATGAAGAGAATCGTCGCAGCCAGGATCCCGACGTAGATCTCGAGGCCGTCGAGGAAAGCACCGGTCAGGCCGAGGTTGTCGACGACGCCCAGAATCGGGTCGTTCTGGAACCCGCCCTCCTCCGGAGGCAGCCCCAGCTTGGTCTCGAACTCGCCGCCGACCTGCTCGACGGGGAGCGCTGAAAGCGCCACGAACGGGAGCGTTAGGTAGATGACGAAGACGGCGACCGCAACCCACGTAAAGGCGCGCGGGACATCCCGCGGCGGATCCCGCGTCTCCTCGGCCAGGTTCGAGATCGTCTCCAGGCCGGTGTACGCGATCATCGCGACCGGGATCGCGATCAGGAACTGACTCCAGGTCGGCGCCACGCCTAGCTCGACGTTGTCGACGAGCGTCTGTGGGCTTAGGATCAGCACGATGCCGAGCAGGACGAGCAAGAGCTGCGTCGCGAAGTCGACGACGGCCAGGAAGATGTTCAGGCCCGCCGCCTCCCTGAGGCCGACGATGTTCAGCCCGACGAGCAGGACGATCACGATCGCCCCGCCGACGATGTCCCACGGGTTCTCCCTGAGCGGCTCCCAGAAGACCGAGAGGTAGTGCGGCACGAAGAACGCCGAGATGGCGATCGTGATGATGTAGTTGAGCATCTGCGCCCAGGCGGCCCCGAACGAGACGAGCTCGTCGAACGCGTGCCGCGCGAAGCTCGAGGAGCCGCCGGCCTCGGGGAAGCGGACAGTGCCCTCCGTGTACGTCAGCGAGGT
>JBKPFE010000085.1:0-9146 GCA_046728705.1 Actinomycetota bacterium | reverse complement strand
GTAAGACTGGTGGGGAGAGCAATCGAGGAGGTGCGCCGATGGCAGCCCCGCCGATCGACCCGGTCCGGCTTGAGGGCAGGCTCGAGCCCGGGCTGAGCCGCTGGCTGTGGCTCGTGAAGTGGTTGCTTGCGATCCCGCACTTGATCGTGCTCGCCTTCCTGTGGATCGCGTTCGTCGTGCTCAGCGTCGTCGCGTTCTTCGCGATCCTGTTCACCGCTCGCTATCCGAGGGGGATTTTCGAGTTCAATCTCGGCGTGCTGCGCTGGACGTGGCGCGTCGCCTTCTACTCGTACGGTGCGCTCGGCACCGACCGTTATCCGCCCTTCACCCTTGGCGCCGCGCCCGACTATCCCGCGACGCTCGATGTGGTCTACCCCGGCGAGCTGTCGCGCGGGCTCGCACTCGTGAAGTGGTGGCTGCTCGCTATCCCGCACTACCTCCTCGTGGGCGTGTTCCTCGGGGGAGGATGGTTCGCCTGGGGACCCGGTTGGCACCGTGGCGGGGACTGGGGGTGGCGCGGTGGCCCCGGCCTCATCGCCCTGCTGGTGCTCTTCGCGGCGGTGGCGCTGCTTTTTACGACGCGGTACCCGCAGGGGATCTTCGACTTCGTACTCGGCCTCGACCGGTGGGTCGCGAGGGTCGTCGCCTACGCCGGGCTGATGACCGACGCGTACCCACCGTTCCGTCTCGATCAGGGCGGCGAGGAGAAGGAGCCGGGGACTCGAGGGGCCGAGGAGCCGCCTGCCCCCTCGCCCCCGAGCGAGGCCGTCGAGGCCGCGCCGCCCTCCGGGAGAGGCGCGGGGGGCGTGGCGCTGCTCGTCGTGGGCAGCATCGCGGCGCTGCTGGCGTTTGCCCTGCTTGTCGGTGGATGCGCCGCCGTGGTCGTCGACCGTACCCAGCGCGACGACGACGGCTTCCTCATGTCGCCGACCGAGGACTTCTCGACGGCGACGTACGCGATCGCCTCCGAGAGCGCCGACGTCGACCTTGACGGGCCCGACTGGGCGACGACGGACCTCGTAGGGACAGTTCGCATCCGCGGCGAGAGCGACCGCCCCGTGTTCGTCGGCATCGCCCGCGAGGCGGACGTCGCCGGGTACTGAGACGGAGTCGAGCACGCCGTCGTCACGGAGATCGGCGAGGAGCCGGAGTATTCAGAGCGCCGGGGCGACGCACCCGAGGGGCCGCCGACAGACCAGGCGTTCTGGGCCGCCTCGGCGACGGGAGCCGGCGAACAGACGCTCGAGTGGGAGCCCGAGGACGGCAATTGGAACGTCGTAGTCATGAACGCCGACGGCTCGCGGGGTGTGGCCGCCGAGCTCAGCATCGGCGCCGAGCTCGATCCGCTGATCTGGATCGGAGTCGGAGTGCTGGTCGGCGGCGGGCTGCTTGCAGCCGCCGCGGCGCTCGGCATCACCGCCGGTATCCGCCGCGGTCGCTGAGCACTGCCATCAAATGGCCGCGCCCAAAGGAGACGCCGGGGCAGCGGCTCCTCGCAGCGGGAGGCTTCAACGTCATCGCGGTGCTGACTCGCAGGGGGTAGCCCTTCACCCATTGGCGCACGGTTCGACCGGCTATCCGGCCTGCCCCCGCTCGGCGTCGAACCTCCAAGCCGTCATCAGGAACAGCACCCCGCCAAGCAGCCAGGTTGGTCCCCACAGCACCGCGTACCAGACCGCGTTTTCCATCGTGCCGCGGGCCGCGCGGATCGAACCCGTGACTACATCCGTGAGCCCGTATAGGGTCAACAGCGCCCCGCCCGCCCAGCAGAGAAACAGCAGTACCTTGCGTACCGTCCGGGAGGGATTGCGGAACACAAGCCAAAATGGCACGATCGCGCCCACCAGCTTGGCGACTCCGGTGGCGGCGAGAATCGCGACGAATCCTGTCTCCCGCTCATGTGGGCGCGTTCCTGTAGGGAGACTGCCAACTGATCCACCCCCAGAGTGCCGCCAGCTACCCAATACAGGCTGAGTACGCCGAAAGCCACGCACCAGGCGGCCGCGGCGAGGGCCCAGAATCGATATTTGGGTCGAGCGACCATAGAGAATGAATCACGAGCGCATGAGAGCGCCATCGCCGCACTCGTCACCGCGCGCAGAGAGGATGACGCATGGCTTGAAGCGTGGCCTGAGTGGGGTCGTGCAGCCGGGGCGGGCGAATCCAGGCGAAGACGATCTTCTGACGAGAACGGCTCAACCAGGAGGTTGGGCCGTTCTCTCTACCGGGAGTCTTTACCGTTCAGCGCAGCGAGTGGTCACACGTAGGGCAGATGCAGGCGTGGGAACCCAACCCCGTCTACACGCTGGCGCGAGAGGAGCGAGGGAATGGCTAATTACGAGTTGTCGACCCGCGTGCTGGACTGCCCTAAGTGCCGAACGCCCCTCGTGATGCTGCCGTGTCCGCTCTGCGGGCGGGCTGCGAACTGGGATAAGACCGAGCTCCCCGAGCTGCCGGGCGACATTACGGATCCCGAAGGCAAACGAGTCGCGAAGTTCACAATCATCGACGACGACGGGCAGTACAAGTGCCCTGAGTGCTTGGGAACCTCGTCAGTGCCCGGAGCGCATCCATAGGCAGATGCGCGAACCGGTGCCCGCCTACATGAACCGCCTTCAATGCGTCGAGTGCGGCCGCGTCTCACCGGAGAACGAGCGCGGCTGGAGGGGGCGGCTCACCGTCGACGACGAGATAGTGGTCTACTGGGGGACATCGTCCGGGGCTTGTTGCGGCTGCGCCTTCGGGTAACGGCCGCTCGTTGGCGGTCGTCTGCTCTTTTATGCACGAACGAGGTGGCGTACGCTCAGCCGAGTCGACGATGCGCGAACTTACCTCAGACAGTGCCCGGTTCGGCGAGCTAACCAGCGAGGAGGACCTCCGCAGTCAGCTCGAGGCGGTCTCGGACGTTCTCCGGGCCCTGAGCCGGTCGGCGATGAGGCTGCAGCCGATTCTCGACCAGATCGTCGAGGCGGCAGCGCGTTTAGGCCGCGCGGACACATGCCTCGTCTGGCTCGCCGACGGCGAGCTGCTGCGCTTGCGCGCGAACTACGGCAGCCCGCAGGAGGCAGATGAGTACCTGCGCTCGCACCCCCACACGGCGGAGCCCGGCAGTTGTACGGGCCGGGTCGCGCTGACCAAGAAGCCGGTGCACATCCCCGACGTCGACTCCGATCCCGACTATACGTACGCCGGCACACGTCACTACCGAACCTTGCTCGGGCTCCCGATCCTCGTCGAGGATGACCTCGTGGGCGTCTTCGGGCTCTCCCGCCGCGATGTACGTCCGTTCACGAGCGACGAGATCGAGCTCATGGCCACGTTCGCCGACCAGAGCGCGATCGCAATCTCGACCGCCAGGCTGTTCGAGACGATCGAGAGACAGAAGGGCGAGCTGGCCCGCTTCGTCTCGCCGGAGGTCGCGAAGCTCGTTTCGAGCGACGAGGGGGCGCGGCTGCTCGCCGGCCACCGGGCGTACATCACGATCGTGTACTTCGATCTCCGCGGGTTCACGGCCTTTGTGGAGACGGCCGAGCCGGAGGAGCTGATCGAAGTGATCGGTAAGTACCACGCTGCTGCGGGCGGGCTCGTCCGCGCGCACGGCGGGATGCTCGAGCACTTTGCCGGGGACGGCCTGATGGTCTTCTTCAACGACCCGGTGCCCGTCGCCGACCACGAGGTGCAGGCGGCGAGACTGGCGATCGCGATGCGGGATTCTGTCGGCGAGCTTGCCGCCGGCTGGCGCAAACGCGGCTACGAGCTGGGACTCGGCGCCGGCATCGCAGTCGGACACGCCACGCTCGGCCGGATCGGATTCGAAGGACGGTACGATTACGGCGCTCTCGGGAGCGTGACGAACCTCGCCGCGCGGCTGAGTGACGCCGCGACGGCCGGACAGATACTGCTGAGCCAGCGTGCGTACGCGGCGCTCGAGGATCGGGTCGAGGCGACGCTCGTCGGCGAGCTCCCCGTCAAAGGGTTTGCCCGGTCGGTGCAGGCTTTCGAGCTCCTCCGCGTGCATTAGCTACCCGCGCGGGCCTCGCTGGCGGCGGGCCGGAGGCGTCCGAGCCGCTTGCCGCACACCTCACAACGCAGCATGACCCGCCGCATAACGGGCAACGCCCGGAAGGGTCACGCCTACGGATCGGTGCGGCTTGTCGCTCGGCTCTTGGACGGGCACGCGGCCCCTTCAATCGCGCGTAGCTCGGTTTCGGCGCCCTACGTCCCCCGTCCGGGTCACGACCCATCCTCTGCGTCTTCACACGGGACGCCGTCCGGGCAAACGGGGCGGGCGTCGTTGTAGGGGCCGGAGTGGCTGCCCCACTGGCCGGCCGATTTCTTGGCCCAAGCTCTCGCTCCTACGCTCGGAGCCCGTCAGCGATGAGATCTAAGGCCACGGCTGGGTTACCTTCCTAACCGTGACGTAAGAGCACGATGAAAGCGATCGTCTACCACGAGTACGGCTCACCTGATGTCCTAGAACTCAAGGACATCGACAAGCCGCTAGTCAAAGACAATGAGGTTCTGGTACACGTTCACGCGGCTTCCGTCAACCGCCTCGACTGGCACCTAATGAGAGGCAGTCCGTACATCGCGCGCCTGCAAGCGGGGCTGCGCAAGCCGAAGGACAGTGTCCTTGGTGCCGACGTGGCAGGGCAGGTCGAAACGGTCGGCAAGCACGTCACGAAGTTCCAGCCAGGTGACGAGGTGTTCGGGTCCCTATTCGGGCATGGGTTTGGCGCTTTTGCTGAATACGTATCGGTCTCGGATGACCTCCTGGAGCTGAAGCCGGACAACCTCTCGTTCGAACAGGCGGCGGCCGTACCCGTGGCCGCGCTGACGGCGCTGCAGGGTCTGCGCGATCACGGACGGATCGAGCGGGGGCACAAGGTCCTGATCATCGGCGCGTCGGGAGGCGTGGGGACGTTCGCCGTGCAGGTCGCCAAGTCCTTCGGCGCCGAGGTTACCGGCGTGTGCAGCACGAGGAACGTGGACATGGTCCGATCGATCGGCGCAGACCACGTCATCGACTACACCCACGAGGACTTCACCCAGGGTGGGCAGCGCTACGATCTCATCTTCGAGTTGGCGGGAAGCCAATCGCCGTCGGACATCAGGCGCGTGCTCACCTCCAAGGGGACGCTCGTCCTCATCGGCCATGGGGAGTCGGAGGGTCGTTGGATCGGACCCTTTGGTCGCATGATCAGGGCGTTCGTCTTGTCACGGTTCGTAAGCCAGAGGATGGCCAGTTACACCGCGAAACCGAATTACTCTTCGGGACCGAACCAGGGGGATCTGGCAACTCTGAAGGAGCTCATCGAGGCGGGCAAGATCACGCCGGTCATCGACAAAACGTATTCCCTGAGCAAGACCCCTGAGGCGATCCGCTATCTCGGAGAGGGACACGCTCGAGGGAAAGTCGTCATCACCGCGTCCGGGGAGGGAGGGTGATGAGCGCACATGCGACCTTGGCGATCGCGGCGGTTCGAGTGCGTCGCCCCGAGGAATAGGACGCCACCCGCTTAGAGATCGAGCGTGACCCACGCGGGATCGTGATCGGTGCCGTAGCGAGTCAGCTTGGTCCGTCGGAGGATGAAGGCGCCGATCTGCCGTTTCGCGAGCTCAGGGCTGAGCTTCAGGTGGTTTACATAGACCTTGAACAGGCGCTTCGTGCGGCCGGGGGCGAGCACGTCGACCTCCAGCAGGTCGCGGCTGAAGATCGGAAGGCTGGTCGGCTCGCTCTTGTGACGCGCGTGCTGCCACGATGTCGCCTGCCCGAGCGGCAGCTTGGAGACAAGTGCGACATCGATCAGGCGTGGATCGTTGCACTCGATCAGCACGATGTTCCGGTAGGCGTTGTCCAGATAGTCGCGGATGAAGTTGCGCAGCGTCCCGACGTCCTCAACCTCGCGGAGCGCGAGCACATCGACCTCCATTTTCGAGGATGCGCTTGGCGACCCGCTGTGTGTCCTTCAGGTCCTTCCCTTCACGAGCTTTCCCTTGTAGGTGCGGTACTCGCGCAGGGCCGGCCCCGCTCGCGCGGATCGAGCGCCGCCGGCTCCACTTCAGGCATCGCCTCAGGAGCTCGAACGTGCTCGTGAACTCGATCGGCGGCTGTTCCGGCAGCGCCGTTACCTCCCCGCGAAAGTTGAAGCGCGCGAAAAGGTTGTTCAGGTTGAACGTGCCGACGGCGACCTGCACGTTGTTCTCCGACCGATTGAAGCAGGTACGACTCGCGCCTGCCGAACGGCCGAAGCCATCGGCACCCCGCCTCGGTTATGTCGCTGCGCTGCAGACGTCGCAGCAAGCTCAATCCGCGGCTTCACCACCGCCGCGACGCCGCGCTAGGCGCGCACGAACAGGTCGGCCTGACGGGCTGAGAGCTCCTTAGGCCAGTCGCGCGGGTAGTCGCCGACTCCGCCGCTCACTGCCGAGAACGCAGAGCTCAATCGAGATCCTGCCCGCCTCGACCTCGATGAGGTTGTACGCAGGATGGGGAAGCCGCGGGTCCGCAGCGTTGACCGTGCCCGAGTGAACGAGGAGCATGCTGGCGACCGGCCACACAGGTAGAGCACGTGGCGATTTGCCCGAGAGGATGAGGTGGACCTCGCACTGGCGAAGCAAGGAGAGGACGCCTCGCTTCATCGAGATTCTGCCGCTTCAGCTGACCGCCGGCGACCGCGGCGCGGGCAGGACCGCGATGTCGTCGGCTCCTTCCGCGACCGCCTCCTCGTCGACGTGCGCCTCAGCGTCAAGGATTGCGCGCGTCACGCGCGCTCCGGCGCCGACGTAGCTGTCGTGGAGGAGGATGGCGTCCCGAACCTCGGCGCCTTCCTCGACAACGACGCCGGGACCGATCACCGACCGCACGACGGTCCCGCGTACGTGCGCGCCGGCAGCGACCAGGCTCGCGTCGATCCTGGCAGACGCCTCGATCCGCGCCGGGGGACGCTGAAGGCCCGCGGTCAGAATCGGCCAGGCCGGATCGTCGAGCCTCAGCCGCGGCTCGGCCTCCAGGAGCTCCATGTGCGCCTGCCAGTAGCCCTCGAGCGTGCCGACGTCGCGCCAGTAGCCGTCGAGCTGAAAAGCGCGAGCCGCACCCTCGTTCACCAGCTGCGGGAGGATCTCGTGCCCGAAGTCCCGGAGGCCCGAGGACTCTCCCTCCTCGGCGAGTTCGTCGAGGGTTCGCAGCAGCCTCCGTGCGTCGTATGCGAAGACCTCCGTGGTGACCAGGCCGCCGGCCGGAGCGTCGGGCTTGTACTCGAACTCGCGGACCAGCCCCTCCCGGTCGACCTGGACGACGCCATAGCGCGAGGCCTCCTCCGTCGCGACGGTGGTGGTGACCATGGTCACGGCCGCGCCGGACTGGAGCTGGTCGGCGATCACGTCCGCGTAGTCGAGCTTGTAGACATGGTCGGCAGAGAGCACGAGCAGCACGTCCGGATCGTGGTCTGCGATCACCTCGCGGTTGCGGTGGATCGCGTCCGCATTCCCCTCGTACCAGCCGCTCTCCGAGTCCCCGAGGTAGGGATGAAGGATCCGCAGGCCTCCCCGCGTCCGATCGAGGTCCCACGGTCGCCCGCCGGCGAGCTGCGTCGTCAGCTCGTGCGGTTCGTACTGCTGGATCACCCAGACGTCGTCAATGCCACTGTGGAGGCAGTTCGACAGAGGAAAGTCGATCAGCCGGTAAACGCCTGCGAACGGGAGGGCCGGCTTCGCGCGCTCGTCCGTGAGCGGGGCGAGCCGCCCGCCTTCGCCGCCCGCGAGCACGAGCGCGAGAACACGCGGTCGCTTCATCTCACAGCTCCGTCGGCCATGGCGTTCGCTTGCTGTTCCCCCGGGCTCCCGACATCGAACCAGGGTGTTGGCGTGGGGCACCTAGTGTCGTCGTGCCGTATCAGAAGTGGCTGTGATTCCGGGTGAGCTCGCGCCCGAGGCCGAGGACGGTACACCCGTCGCGCTCCTGCCTATCCCAGCACCGTCCCGGACTAAGACGCGCGTCCCGTGTGGCCTGGGTGTGGCCCGAAGCCGCCGGAAAGACCGTAAACCCGTATGGTTGCTGGCTATCCGGAGTCGTCCCTAGACTCGGCGCGTGAGCGCGATCGCCGAGCTCCAGGAGGACCGGGTCGTCGAGGGCGTCTACGCGGTCTCGAGAAAGGAGCGGCGGCGCACTCGCTCTGGCTCCGACTACCTCGCGCTCGAGCTCGTCGACCCGAGTGGAAGGATCGATGCGCGGGTCTGGAGCGACGTCGAGCTGCTCGACAGCCGCTTCGGCGAGGGCGATGCGGTTCGCGTGCTCGGACGGGTCGACAAGTTCCGAGACCGCCTGCAACTCGTCGTCCGGTCACTCGAACCGGCCGAGGGGGAGGACGCCGCCGCGCTCACGCCCGGCCTCCGTCGCGATGCAGAGGAGCTCGACGGCTTCCTCGAGTTCCTCGGCGGCGAGATCAATCATCCCGGACTGAAGTCGGTCGTCGCACGCTTTCTTGGCGACGACCGGTTCCGGGCCAGGCTTCGCGAGCTGCCCGCGAGCCCGGATCTCCACCACGACTACGCCGGCGGGCTGCTCGAGCACACCGTCGCGGTGGCGACGATCTGCCGCGACGCCGCACAGGTGCATCCGAGGCTGCGGCCGGACCTGCTGGTGGCGGCGGCGCTGCTCCACGACGCCGGCCGGACGCTCGAGCTCGGCCGCGCGCCGACCTTCCGCCCGACCGAAGAGGGTCGGCTCCTGGGCCACGTCCAGCTTGGGATCCGACTGATCGAGTCCCGGTCGGCCGAGTTCGACCGCAACGCTCTCGCCGAGCTGGTCCACGCCGTCGCGGTCCACCACGACGGGCGGGCGGCCCGGACGGCCGAGGCCGCCGTCCTCTTCCACGCGAACCAGCTCGACGCAGTCGCCGCGACGAAGCCGAACGCCTCGTCCTAAGAAGCCGTTTCGAATTGAGTCAACGGTTTCGACCGGTCGTTTCATACGGATGCCGGGCAGAGTCCGCCATCCTGAGGCGTCACCGCAAGCGGTGGCTAAGAGCTCGAATCGGAATGAAGGGAAAGCGTCCACGCCGGGAGTCTCCGCTCTTCTGGCGGTGTTGTCTAGGTGGTCACTAGTCCCGTCGGCTCGCTTCGTTACGCGCTCGCTCCTCGTCGAT